>JANYFT010000087.1 GCA_025359625.1 Ferruginibacter sp. | reverse complement strand
GGCTCACATTAATCTTGTGGGGACTAAGCAAAAAGTTTGTGCAGCCTGAACAAGAAGAAAGGTATATCTACCACGCCTCTTTGATTTGCTCTGAACAGCTTTATTTTTGAGTTAAAGGATTCTGCATTGGCATTTGTATTTCGGTTGATAAAAAAATTAAGGATATTATCTAAATTGTTTTTTACGGTATTGGCCACGGTATAAAATTCTTTTATTTCCTTTTGCGTCATATCATCTATCCAGTTATTAAATCTCGTTTTAGCAGATGCTTTATTGTTGTCTTCATAAATATTTCTAAAGGCCAGGGCCTGATGATAGGCATGTTCAATGTGTGGGTATTTTTTAAAAAGTATAGTGGCCCTTTGTTGTTGGCTGGGTGTCCAGTCTTCTTTCTTTTTTGCAATAATGTAACGGCACCTGGCTAACAATTGTTTGGGGCTATCACCGTTTTCTAAAACTGCTGGTTCGTATTTTTCGTTTGCTTCCCTTGCTTTTTTTATGGCTTCGTTTTCTTTATCCATTTCTTTCCATCTTTCATTTATCCTGATGTGTTGTAAGGCTTCCATTGCCAGCTTTACCACATGAAACCTATCGGTAACTAAGGTAGCATCGGTAAACACTGTTTTTACGGCAGCTTCCATATTTTTTGCCATATCAAGGGTTACTTCTTTTACCTGCAAACGCTTATCAACAGTCAGTTTCATCAATACATCAATGATGTCTTTTGATAAGGTTCCTTTAATGGATGCCACTAATGTTCCCTGCTTGCCTTTACCTGCTTTATTGGTTACAAATGTGTATAGCTCTCCTTGCGATAGGCTCACTTCATCTATGCTTAAATAGGCTCCTATATTTTGGGGAAATAATAAATAATCCTGGGCATGAGGTTTTTGAACCCAGTCTTTAAAGCCACTACTGTATTTTTTATAATGACGGTTTAATTTACCATTCTTTACGCCAAAAAAACTACCGATGTTGGTTATTGTATCTTCTCTCGTATCCACTTGTACCTTTTAAAAAATCCGAAAGTTCCTGGGTAAAACCAGCTCCTTCGGCTACAAAAGAAAAATCATTCCTAATTACTTTTTTAGGGTCAGTTTTATGTCGCCAACGCCGCCGCCGTATCTTTAAATAAACCGCTTTGCCACGTATAGGAAAGTCTTGCAGGGTAACTTCGGTAAATCCTTTTGACTCATACTCGGCTTTAGCAACAGGCGCTAAAATCTCGTTATTTTCTTCCAGGCTAATCTCAAAAAACATTTTCTTACTTCGTACATCGCCTAGCAACAAAACTTCTATAATACTAAAATGCGCTAGCAAACCTTCGGGTAAAATATGGCTTAGTATATCTTGTTCCAATCCTTTTTTAAACAAATTTATACCTTGCTCCCCAATAAATAAAACTGAGCCTATTTTTCTTTTATCTAAATCTTTTACCCAAAATGTTTTAGTGCAGGGATGTCACAATACAATGGCACCTGACAGATATTATGGTTTAGCGTTGTAGCGGAAATAGAATTCCTTCCGACTAACTACGACAAAATGCTAAATTGAAAAACAATAGGACTTATTCTTCAGCCCCTATATCGCCAAACCCATGTAAGCGGCTGTTTTGGCCTTGGATTGTGTTTGCTAATATTGTGCTGCGGTACAAATTGATGTCTATGCTACAAACCCAAACTAAAAAAGTCGCAAAACTAATTTTCTGAATTATGGGCAAATAAATTATAAGTCCTTTGTTGTAATAAACATAGTTGTTCAGTGCTACAAGCAATATGTTTAAAAGTCCAAATGCAAAAAGGCCGTACCACTTGGTTTTGTAAAGTCCGATAAATACCCCAACCGTTGCAATAAGTCCAAAGCCTGAGGCAAGATTTGTTACTAAGTCGTGGTCAATGTTGGTGAACAAAAAAAATGCGATTGTCATTGCAAGTGTCCCCGAAATTTGAATTGTAAGTCTGGCAAATTTTCCAATGTTGATGTGTCTTGGAAAAAGAAACCAAAAGAGCGAAAGTGTCAAACAAAGAACAAACATTCCTGCCATTGCAATTGGTTTTGCGGGATTGTGTTGTCCGTTAATTCCGTTTTCATTTAGCAAGTTGCACCAATAATTATTTATCCAACTAAAACCGATTGAGTTTTTGTCAGCCTGTGAGCCTCCTGGATAAAAAAGTGTCGAAACAATATAAAGAACAACAAATAGTATCGTTCCAAAAATCGGTGTCAGCACCCAAATGTTTTTCTGTTTTTTCAATTGGCCTGTCAAAGTTTAATTCACAATTGTCTTTTTTTCTCCTTCACTAATGTGTAAATTTTGAAATTGCCTGGCATTGCTTCCCTTACGGGCAAATGAATTCAAGTCCAAAGAACCTTTCAAAACTTCAATGATTACCTCATTGAGTTTAACCTCACAAATACCCCAGGAATAACCGTTACTCCAAAAGTAACGTCCGGGCTTAGATGTGATAGTCATAGATTTTGTAACTGCGGAATATTGAAATTCGCTTAGGGCAATAATTGCTGCCCAGCTTGCCATTGCCCTTGCATAGTGATGCCCGCATTCGGCTTCATCAAAAGGATTTCTTTTATACCCATCAAAACGATCCCTGATACTTTTAATGCATTTCAAACCTGCATTTATTTGACCTTCATAAATCATACCCACTGCGGCGGTGTATTCAAAACCAGACATCGATTCTGCAAAATAGGGGAAGGGAACTTTAAGGCGGCCATTTGGCCAGCTTGCCATTATCAGGCCGCTTTCAGAGCCTATTACATAACTTCTCATATTGTTGAATAATGAAGAAAAGTCCTTCACGTAATTGTACTTCATTACCGACTTCAAAGTGGTTTTAATATTTTGCTTATTGGCCAAATATCCCAATCCGCAAATATGAGCCATGTATTGCCCTGCCAACTGGTCTACAAGGCAGCCCTTTCCCAATTGGTAGTCTGGAATAAGCACCCGGGGGTCATCCATATTGAGAAATTCAAAAGTTGTAGGGTCAGTAATTTTTTGTTCATAATATTCACCGTTAAAAAGATGTTTGTCAATCCATTTATTGCCATCATTTAAAAGCCTGGTACATTTTTCAGCAAAAATTTTATCATTCATCGCATTAGCCATTTCTGCTGCAGCCCTTAATGCACCAAAATACCAAAACTGCATTTGTGGGTTAGGGCCAAAATAACTTACGTCCATTGTATTGTGTTGTGAGCCTTCCATAACACCGTCCTGGTTACCATCCCATCCGCCTTTTATCCATGCAAAAGCAAGGGCATTCCTAACCTTTAACCAGTTATTTTTCAGAAAATTATAATCCCCCGATAATTGCCATTCCCTGTAAAATTTTAAGATAGTTCCCATTTGTCCATCTGCAGCAAAGGACTTGTTATTGCAGGCCTTTTCCAAAGGAAGCCCAGCTCTGAAACACATCATACCCGTTGAATCGGAGGCATGATTAAACTCAACGTCACGCATGGTACAGGCCAGTTGGCCAAAAAGAAACGGCGTTGCCACTTCATAATTCCAAACATGGGTACACGAACCATAGCAGGAGCCAATTTCATCCATCACACCTTCCCAGCCCATCATGTGACCATCTTTTATTCTGAATACAGTTTGGGAACGCAGTGTGCTTAAATTGAAAAGTGCCGCTTCTTTTACCGGGTCAGGATATGATGAGGAAAGAAATGCGTTTAAAAACATTTTTGTTTTTTGTTCCAGCCGGGGAATCTCCGGAATAATCTTAAGTGCCGCATCCCAGGCATCAGCATATTTGGTACTGTAATAGTTTCCAACAATTTCATCTGACCATGCATAGCGGTTGGGGAAATTCCATGTAATATAAAACCTGAATAATCGGGAATCCCCGGGGGCAATTTTTTTCTTTACGGCCAAAGAAGCCATTGGGTCATCATCAAACAAACGTGTTTTATCTGTTAGCTCTCCATCCGCACTAAAGTCGTCCCAAAAATCAAGCATTGCCCTTTCCCAATTGTTTGCTTCAGACGAACGGCGGTAGCTTACCCCAGACTTCTCTGTAGTTGTAAGGGCAATTGTTCCATAGGCAGCATCTGTTTTGTGCACACTGTCAGAGAACATGTAAATGCCCTGAATGTCTTCATTTCGCCTGTAAACATTCTGGTTGTTTTTTGCCCCGTCAGGAATATAATCTCCTTTCCAATCGGTGTGAAATTTGCTGCCATCTTTTCCAATAAAATTCCGAATGGTTCCACACACAGAAACTTCGATTGGTTTATTTGTAGTGTTTGTTACTTCATACGTTAAAACAGCTACCGGCAATCCACTGGCATCGTCATCACCGGGAACCAACGGATTGAAACCGGTAATCTTCACTTTAACGGGCATTGTTTTATCAGAAAGATTAACAGTACCGACAGGATATGCGGCATCAAAACTTGCGTTGGCAAATCTTGGAAAACCATGCTGGTTTACAGAACGCCCTTCATAATGTTTGTATTCCGTGGGATGCACAGGCCCTATTAATGCCCGGGTTACTGAAGGCCTGCCTTCAGATTTTACAAAAATAGAAAAGAACGGGGCATTGTTCCCTTTTGTAACAGTACTGTATCCTTTTGCAGGCTTATTCATAATTTCCCAATCACGCAGTTCGCCACGGCCACCCAATGAAACTGTCCCTGTTCCAATACCCCCTAACGGAAGCGCTATGTTGAGTAAATGCTCCTGGTCATAATGCCTGAGGACAGGCCATTTGCTGGCTTTCTGTTGGGCAAAAATTGAAAAAGGTAAGAGTAAAAAAAAAGCTAAAAGACTAAATTTATTCATGGTATCTGTATTTATATTTTTCCTATTCCCTGCTTTTCTTCCCAGCAACGTCTTCTCTCAACAAGCCTTTGAAGCATAGCCGAGGACGTTGCATCAGGTTGAATTATTCTTTGCTTAAATTAAAGTTCACCTCCTCCATTTCCATAAAAATATTAGCCGGATAAATGCCCTGTACACCAGTAAGATAAAATTTAGCGGAACTATAAATGTATTCAATTGGATTGGCTGCCAGTTGCCATTTACCCGTGCAGGGATTATTGTGCTTATAATTCAATTTTTGCCAGGCAAACTCATTGCTGCGGCAATCTTTCCAATCAAACGACGTTTCCCAAACGTCGTGTTGCTTTTTGTTTGCTTTTCTTGTTACTTCTACATGTGCGGATAATTGGTGTAACAATGCCACTTCTCTATTTGCTTCCAGCCGCTGAATTATTTCATATGCCATAAATCTTTTGCCATTTCCTACAATGGTATTGATGCTTTGTTTTGTATTGATAAAGCTTATTAATGCATGTACATGATTGGACATTATTACATATCCGTTTATAAAATGTCCTTTCTCTTTTAACTGATCAAACCAATTGTATATAATGTCATAGTTAGTTACTTTATCAATTAATGGTAGCCATTCATGGCATGAAAGTTACAAAAAACATTCCGCTGTTGTTTGGTATGGTTCTCTTTACCGGCATTGTATAAAGATAATGCGGTTTTTAAATAACCTATTGACGCTGTGAAAGGAGCATCTTAAGCATGATTGCTTTTTTGAAACTTATTATCGTTCCGTAGTACGCAACGTCCCTGGCTAACACTCTGGCTCGGTAGGAGACGTTGCTGGGAAGGAAAAGCGTATGATGAATATAATATAAGCTATGTAACAAACGTAAAGGACGCCGGCCGTAATATATGGGTGGTAAACCTTGAAAACCAGAAACATTTAGTATTGGTGCGTTTTGAAAATGACGAGTTGGAAGAAACATTCAAATACAATAAAAATTAAGACGGAAAATATTCATTAGTTGCTTACCACTGCACCGCACTATTGTACTCCTGTATTGGAAGATAATAATCTGTATTAAAAATTGATAACCACTGGGAAATAATGGCTGTTCAATTTCCAGGAGCCCAGATGAATGACGACAAATGCCACTCCCAGGCCACAAAGCTTTTCATGGAGACGTGGCCCGGAAGTTTTTTGATTTATTAAGTGATACCCTTATAGAAAAAAAATTAACAGTATGGCCCGCCGTATCCTTACCTACCACTCTTCCACTAACTCCGCTTCAATAAAAACTCAATAATGATATTCATTACAAATGAGTCCCGCCTGAGGCGGAGACATTATAATATAAATGCCGGTATAAAAAATATGCTTTTATGTTTTGTTAAAAAAACCACTTGCAATTAATTTTTTATTAGCGTATTTTTCTAACACAAAAAAAAATAAACTTTCACAATTAAATTATTTCAACATGAATACAGAAAAAGCAATGGCATCCGGCACTGCAACCATTCCTGCTCCGCACAGCTTAAGGGAAAATTTTAAAGGGGAAATTCTGGTGGAAGGTGATGCAGGTTACGATAAGGAAAGAAAAATATGGAATGGCATGATTGACAGGAAACCTGTTGTGATTGCACAGTGTATTGAAACAAGCGATATTCAATACGCTGTAAAGTTTGCAAAGGAAAATAGCCTGTTGATATCTGTAAGAGGCGGTGGACATAATGTTAGCGGAAATGCAGTTTGTGATAGCGGTATCATGATTGATCTTTCTTTAATGCGGTCAGTAAAAGTAGATACAGAAAAAAAATGGGCAATAACAGAGATGGGTGCCACCTGGGGAGATTTTGATAAAGCAACACAACAACATGGTTTGGCCACTACCGGTGGATTAATTACCACCACTGGCGTTGCCGGTCTTACCCTTGGCGGAGGAGTAGGATGGCTGGTACGTAAACATGGTTTAAGTTGTGATAATATTATTGAAGCAGATGTAGTGACTGCTGATGGAAACCTGGTAAAAGCAAGTTTGCAGGAGAACCCTGACTTGTTGTGGGGCATAAGAGGCGGCGGCGGCAACTTCGGTATTGTGAGTTCGATGAAGCTTCAGTTACATGACGTGGGAATGGTGCTTGGTGGAATGATCCTTCATACAAGAGATAAGGCCAAAGAAGTGATCCGGTTTTACCGGGAGTTTATGAAAACAGCACCAGAAGAATTGACTTTATATACAGGCCTGTTGACATCGCCGGATGGTGTACCGGTAGTAGGAATGATAGGATGCTATTGCGGCGATATTGAAAAAGGCGAAGCCGTACTTAAACCTTTACGGGAGTTTGGAACACCCATTGCCGACATGATTCAACCGCTACCGTATGTACAAATGCAATCCTTGCTGGATGCAGGTTTTCCGCATGGTAACCGATATTACTGGAAATCAGGATTTTTAAAAGAACTCTCCGATGAGGCAATTGATACGATTGTAGATCAGATGGCTTCCAATCCTTCCCCTTATTCTGCAACCCTCTTTGAATTTTATGGAGGCGCTGCCACACGGGAACCTGAAGGTGGTACTTCCTATCCACACCGGCAACTTCAATTTGATCTTGTTATCATCTCCAACTGGCCGGATAAGGCGGATGATGAAGTCAATATAGCCTGGACCCGTAACATCTGGGAAGCGGTGCAGCCTTTCCTCAGTAACAAAGTTTATGTGAATGCGTTAGGAGTTGAAGGCAAAGACAGAGTAAAAGAAGCATATGGGGAAAATTATCAGAAAATGCTGGAATTAAAACGAAAATACGATCCTGCTAACCTGTTTCGCATGAATCAAAATATTGAGCCGGATTAAAATAAAATACAGCACTGTTTTTTATCATTGTGGAGTGTGCTTCGAATCACCCCCCCCATTGGCGCAAGCACCTCTTCAAACTGGTAAACGCTTGCACTTGGCGCAAGGGTGTAGGGAAGAAAAGGGGCGTTAGCTATCCTTGTGCCTGTTGGGTTTTGTCTATAACGAATAAGTATTGCCGATGCTGGAAGAATTGAAAAACCTCCGCCTGGCAAGCTATGTTCATTATTTATTTAAAGATTAAAAATTTATGCTGATGTTAAAGAGAGTTCCTTCACCCGAACCATTGCTGATGGTGATGTGCTTATCGATTGCTCCAACGCCAACCCCCTGATGGCAATATTGCAGGCCAGATTAAAAAAGCATTTCATCCGGTGGTTTTATACCTATCAGGCGAATATACATGGTACACAAGGCACGTTGATGAATTTGATGTTCGAAGCCCACCATTATCCATTCAAATCGACTGATGGAGTGATTTGCGTTTGTAACCAATTCATTAAACTTTGAGACGTCCATTTCCTTCAGGGCAGTAATACAATAATCGTAACTGGCCAAAACACAATACAGTACAGAATCCTTAATCTGAGGAGCAGTAAGATTATTTGGATTTGGATAATTAAAGATTATATTTTTCCCTGTAGCAGTAGAAATTAAAAAAATATTGCCCTGCGCAAGATGTAACATTTGTCCGGCAAAACTTCTAACATTACCGGTATCAATCGGGGTAAAGCTATATTTATCTGCAGGCATAATATCCAAATAAGTTTTTGTGTAAGCTTTAGCCCTTTGCCAGTCTTTTACAAGTTGCGCCTTTAAACTATCAGGATCAATTGCATGAACACTTTGCGTTGAAGCAAAAAAGACTACCAGTAATAAAGTAATTTTTAAAT
>JANYFT010000054.1 GCA_025359625.1 Ferruginibacter sp. | reverse complement strand
GCTGCTTCGCTGAGTTTTAATGAGCCTAATAAATCTAATTCAAATAACCTGAACATGTTCAGGCCTATGATCCCAAAAAACCAGGTTCAATAAAACTCAGCGAAGCAGCGATTCCCAAATTTGATTTCTGTACAAAAAATGCTTCGCTCGACTGAATAAAATTGTTTGGCAGGCCACCACTATTGTTAGGAGTTGCTGTATAAGTACCAGTTACACCCAAATCTTCCATAACCACATAACCACCAACTAAGTTAAGATGTGGATCCCAAACATAAAAACGCCTTACAAGATTTGTGGCTGTTAATTTATTAAAATCAACAGGAGAAGCATACGGATTTCCTATTAATTCAAATCCACCATCTGCAACGTTTACAGAAAAAGTTTGTGTACCCGTCATTAATTTACCTTTACTGCTTAGGGTTGTAGGGTTTGTATTGGGTATAACTGTATTATCAGGACTTCTGCTTCTATCACCCCTTACAAATGTAAAGTAACCAATGCTTGCTGCAGTAGACGCATTAGTAGATAGTAGTTGCAGTTTTGTATCTCCTATGTTTAAAAACTTAGCACCAGTTGCATCCCAGGTTTTCATTGAGTAATTATTCTGTGTACTAAAATCAAGGCCATTGCCTCCGCTTCCTGTTGGGTTTGGCCCAGAAACAAACATTCCTTTTCCAGCAACATAGTTGCCACTATTCTGCCATGAATCAAAAATATTACCTGTAGTGCTTAAAGGAGATGTTACCAACCGCCATGCCCTTAATGGCGGATAATAACGTTCTACAGTAACATTGCCTGAAGCACCATAAGCAATAGTACCTGTTACCTCTGCAACCCTTGCAGTACCAGAAGAAGTAGAACGTAAAACTAAAATATCATTGATAGTAAACGTGCTGGCTGTCGGTGCTAATGTGCCATATAAGTTAGCCTTATTAGTCAATGTAACAGAGGCACCGGATCCGTTAATGGTTAGATTATTTAGTGCATTGGTAGCTCCATCTGTCGTCTGATCAAAATTGATTGAACTTACTGCAGCTGCAGCATTGATTGTAAGATTAGAAGCAGCAGAACCTTTGAATGTTCCTGTTCCTGTAACCGCTCCATAATTGGTAAAATCCTGGCCATTCAAATCAATAACAGTATTGGGCTGTAACAAGAGTGATTTTGTTACTGAAGTTGTAGTTAATTGTGGCATATTCGTAACACCAGAAGGTATAATTACATCGGTTACTGTAGTTGGTATAGCACCGCAAGACCAGTTACCTACATCAGACCAGTTTGTGCTAACCGCACCAGTCCATGAATTTGAAACAGTAGATATGGTTGTTGAAGTTGCCGATGATGATAATGAAACGCAACCTGTTGCAGTATTGGTGATAACAACACTATAAGTTCCAGGAATTAAGGTATTGAACGTTGCAAAGTTGCCAGGATTGGTTGCTGTTGCTGGTACCGTCCAGGCATAGCTATAAGTACCTGCTGAACCTAGTACCGCAGTAATAGTTGAAGGTGCACCACCACATATATCAGCTGCTGTTATCGTTACGGTTGGTAGTGGATTGATAGCAATTGTTACACTGCCTGTCATCGCTGCAGTACAACTGGTCGTTGCATTGGTAGCTACTACTGTATAAACTCCGGCTGCTGTTTGCAAACCATAACTGATTGCTGATCCAGTTCCTGCTACTGCGGATCCTGTATTTACTCCTCCTATTTGAAGTTGATAATTTATCCCGGACTGCGAACCACTTAAACCTACTGTCACCCCTGTACCCCCTGAACAATAATTTCCTCCTCCACTAACAGTAAATAATGTCGGCAATGGATTAATAGTTACTGAGAAATTGACACCGGCACTGCTTGCACATCCATTGGCATTGTTAACTGTAATGGTTCCTGTATAAGTATTTGCAGCGGCATTAGCGGGAATAGATATAGTAATGGGACTACTTGCAGGCATAGCTGCATTAGCAACAGGAAGAAAACCTGCAGCGGTTGCTGCTGCATTCCAGGTAATGCTATAAGTTGTCGGAGCGTTGGTAGTGGCACTGTAAGCTAAAGTCGTTGTCTGAGTGACGCTATTATAGCAAACAGCCGCTGCACTTGCAGAAGTCGTTATGGTTGGCAAAGGATTTACTGTTATTAGAGGGGTGACAGCAGTGGTTGCAGTACATCCAGCATAAGATGTAATAATGGAATAACTAATAGTGCCAGACGAGGTCGGTGTAAAGGTGGCCGTATTACCAGAAACAATGAAACCTGCAGGCCAGGTATAAGTTGTACTATAAAAGGGTCCTAATACATTTACATCATCTATTGCCCAGGCACTATTTACAGTACCTGTATACAAAAATCTTATCCATAATTTAGGCTGACCTAAATAGGCATTTAAATTAATAGTTTGATGATCATTAAAGCCATTCGTTCGTATAGAACTGTTAGTGTAGGTAGCCAAAGTTGTATAGCTAATGCTATCCGTAGAAATTTGAACTTGGGCTGTTGCACCTGCCTTTAAATTATAGCCTTGATACCAATCCAAGGTAAGTGATGTCCGTCCAATGGTACTAAATGAATTCGTTGTTAGTGCATTTGTAACATTTCCACTTACTATTTGATATTTTGGACCCGACGGTGAGCCTGAAACATAAGTTGAATCGCCATAAGGTTTTTGAGCTGCTGATTCACCCCAATTTAACGGGGTTCCCCCGCCGCTATTAGAAGCACTTCCGCCACTCCATCCAGGTGGATTAGCACTACTAAAATTACCACCATTTATAGTATCATTTGCATTAAATGGAGCAGCTGTAAATGTAACACTTTGACCAATGCAAATTGTGGTAGCTGATACAGTGATGACAGGTGTGTAGGGTCGATTTACTACTACAATCGCAGTAGCAGAATATGCTGTAGCAACACATGGGCTACTTTGTATCAACACTCTAAAATAAGTTGTTGTTGTAAGAGTGTCGGTAGGAGTGCCATTTAGAGTAAGAGTTGTATTTGCTATATGAGTTATTAAAGTGGCGAAATTGGGATCCTTCGCACTTTGCCATTCAATTACAGACCCTATTTGAGTGCTCAAAGTGAGACCGCTACCGGGAGCAGTACTAGGACAAACGAACTGTTGAGCTGGCGATAAAGTGCCACCTACTGAAGCCGCATTTACTGTTATCAGGACTGATGAAGAATTTGCCGCCAAACATGAACCACTTTGTACCACTGCTCTAAAGTAGGTTGGTGTCGTTAAAGCTCCAATTGTTGCACCTGTTAAAGTGGTGGTAGTGTTGGCAATATCTGTTGGGGTGGTAAAGGCCGCATCTGATGCTTTCTGCCATTTAACTACACTACCGGTATTACCTCCCAGGGTTAGATTTGCAGGGGTGCTACCAGTACAAATTGTTTGAGCTGATGACACTGTTCCTCCTACTGAAACAGGATCAATTGAAATAAGTATGGATGAT
>JANYFT010000053.1 GCA_025359625.1 Ferruginibacter sp. | reverse complement strand
CAGAGAGAATGCCTGTGATTCTTTGGTACCCATCACACCCGACTTCTGGTAGTCACCTACTCTTTTTTCAAAGAAGTTGGTTTTACCCTGTAGGGAAATCATTTCCATAAAATCAAAGGGATTGGTGGCATTGAACATTTTAGGATAGCCCAATTCTGCCAGCCATCGGTCGGCTACAAATTCTATATACTGTTGCATCAGTTTGGCATTCATACCAATCAGGGCAACTGGCAAAGCTTCTGTTACAAATTCTTTTTCGATAGTTACAGCATCGGCAATTATGGTGAACACTTCGTCTTTTGTTAATTTATTCTCGAGCATGCTGTACAACAGGCAGGCAAACTCACAATGCAATCCTTCGTCACGGCTGATGAGTTCATTGCTGAAAGTTAATCCGGGCATAAGGCCTCTTTTTTTCATCCAAAAAATGGAGCAAAAACTGCCACTAAAAAAGATGCCTTCCACGGCAGCAAATGCCACCAGGCGTTCTGCAAAATTTCCTTTATCAATCCAGCGCAAAGCCCATTCGGCTTTTTTCTTAACAGCGGGTACGGTATCTATTGCATGAAATAAACGTTGCTTTTCTTTAGGGTCTTTTATATAATTATCTATCAATAAAGCATAGGTTTCTGAATGTATATTTTCCATCATTATCTGGAAACCATAAAAGCACCTGGCTTCCGGCAACTGCACTTCGCTCATAAAATTAACTGCCAGGTTTTCATTTACGATACCATCGCTGGCTGCAAAAAATGCCAGGATATGAGAAATGAAATGACGCTCACCATCATTGAGGCCATCCCAATCTTTTTGATCACTGCTTAAATCAATTTCCTCTGCCGTCCAAAAACTGGCTTCATGCTTTTTATACATTTCCCAAACTTTGGGATAATTGATCGGAAGGATTACGAAGCGGTCCTTGTTTTCTCTTAAAAGTAATTCTGTGCTTGTGCTGTCAGACATGATGATGATCGTATTAATTATATTTATTTAAAAGCAATTGTTATAAACGACCATCGACAGTAAACCCTTTGTTGATTGCATAAGGTTAAACTATTGAAGTGCTGTTATCTTTATTGCGAAGATGTTGCACTTGATTGTTCAGGCTGGTAATCTGACTTGTAACAAATCCTTTACCGGCACATTACCGGCGTAGGGTGAAATGAATAGCGTTACTTACAGTTGCGCAACAGTCCACGAATTTCGCATGGTTCCCTATTAATTTTATGGGTGTTTTGATACCTGAACAATATTTACAAGAACTATTGCAATAGTACTAATGCTTTTAATTGGTCAGGGAAAAAGTTAGTAACACAATTTGTTAATATCGGCTGTAACCTTTGCTTATATTGTATTGTGTGGGATAAGGTTATTTTTTACACATTTTTATAACCAAATGGGTATAAAAAAATATGGAAAATTAAAAGAATTTTTATTATCCTGTAATACCAGGAAATGGTTCAACAAAAGCTACTTTCCAAACTTTTGTTTAAGTGCTGCCAGTGCATCATTCAGGGGTAATTCTGCAATTACTTTTGGGGCATTGCCTGCATTTTTAAAAACCTGCCGGCCACCATGCTGATTGCCAGAATATTGCTTTCTTGCGGGAGCTTCCTCTGTTTGTTTGATGGAAAGTGCAATGCGTTTTCTTGCTGCATCTACTTCCAGGATTTTTACTTTTACGTGCTGGTTTAGTTTTAATGCTTCGTTGGGATCAGTGATATAGGTATGAGAAATTTCAGATACATGCACCAGCCCATCCTGCTTTACACCAATATCAATGAATGCGCCAAACCGGGTAATATTGGTCACTACACCCGGCACCTCCATGCCCACCTTAACATCATCCATGCTGTAGATATTGGCAAACTCAAAAGCCTGTGCTTCACTGCGTGGATCAAGGCCCGGCTTTTTTAATTCGTTCAGAATATCCTTTATAGTTAGTTCACCAATTTGTTCAGTAGCATATTTTTTGGGCTCTACTTTTTTTAATAATTCTTCTTTGCCCATCAATGATTTCACTTCTACTCCAAGGTCTTTTGCTATTGCCTCTACAACCGGATAAGCTTCAGGATGCACCGCACTTTGATCCAGCAAATCTTCACCTTCTTTAATGCGTAAAAAGCCGGCACATTGTTCAAAGGCTTTACCACCTAACCGGGGTACTTTCAGCAATTGTTTGCGGCTGGTAAATTTGCCAATTTCGTTTCGGTATTTTACAATATTATCGGCCAATGTGCTACCGATGCCGCTTACATAACTTAGCAAGTGTTTGCTGGCCGTATTTAAATTTACGCCTACATTGTTTACACAACTGATAACGGTGGCGTCTAAACGCTCTTTTAGCCGGAACTGATTTACATCATGCTGGTACTGGCCCACACCAATGCTTTTAGGATCTAATTTTACCAGCTCTGCCAATGGGTCCATCAACCTTCTGCCAATGCTTACTGCACCCCGTACGGTAATGTCTTCATTGGGGAATTCTTCTCTTGCTATTTCAGATGCAGAATAAATAGAAGCGCCATCTTCATTCACTAAAAATACGGGCAGTCCAAGGTCTAATTTTTTTATAAAATTATCCGTCTCCCTTCCTGCGGTTCCATCGCCGATGGCTAAAACTTCAATGCCATATTGCTGTACCAGGTTTTTAATTTTTATTGCTTCTGCGGCTACCCTGTTTGTTTCGTGGGGAAAGATAAGGTCTGTTTTTTGCAGCTCTCCTTTTTCATCCAGGCAAACCACTTTACAACCCGTTCTGTAACCAGGATCAATGGCCAAAATTCTTTTGCTGCCAATGGGTGAACTCAATAACAACTGGCGCAGGTTTTCTGCAAATACATTGATAGCCTCTTCATCGGCTTTTGTTTTTAGAGCCGTTCTAAATTCTGTTTCAAGACTGGGTTGCAATAACCGGCGGTAGGCATCTTTAACTGCTTTACGCAACTGGTCGCTGCAGGTACTCATACCCTTAATGTACAGGGCTTCTATCATTTCCAAAGCTGCTTCATCGGCAGGAGAAATAGCGATGCGTAAAAAGCCTTCCAAAAACCCACGAAGCACCGCTAATATCCTGTGCGATGGTGTTTTAGAAATCGGCTCTGAGAAAGCAAAATAATCTTTGTATTTAATGCCTGCCGTTTCCTTATCTGCCACCACTGTACTTTGCAAAGTAGCTTCAGTTTCAAACAACTTACGCAGTTTGGCCCTTACCTGTGCATCTTCATTTATCTGTTCTGCAATAATGTCCCTTGCACCTTGCAAAGCTGCGTCTGCATCCACTACTTTTTCGTTTATAAAACTGGTAGCTGTGGCAATAAGGTCAATGTCTTTTTGCTCCAGTAAAAGATTGGCCAGGGGTTCCAAACCGTTTTCCCTGGCAGCCTGGGCTTTTGTTTTACGCTTTGGTTTGTAAGGCAGATAAATATCTTCCAACTCCGCAATTGTAGTGGCTTTATTTATTTTTGCCTGCAAAGCTTCGGTCATTTTATCCTGATCGGTAATGGTTTTTTCTATAAAAGTTTTACGCTCATGAAACTCTTTTAAAAATTTAGCTTCATCCTGTATCTGCTGTATCTGCACTTCATCCAATGCACCCGTTTTATCCTTTCGGTAACGGGCAATAAACGGAATGGTAGACCCTTCTTCCAGCAAGGTTAATACAGCTTGTACCTGCTGGAATTTTATATTTAATTTTTGTGCTATAGGCTGTGTAAATGCTGACATGATTTTTTTATTTGGGCTGCGAAAATAACAGTATACAATGAAACAAAAAATTGGAAGATTAAAAATAATTTTTGCCTGTGTAATTGAATCAGCAATAAATGCTCCAGAGTGTTTCAGGCAAACTAACATATAAAAAATCCATTTTACTTGCATATGAAAAAATTATTTTCTATTTTGATTAATCTTTCGCCCTTTCCAAACTCCATCCTCCCATTTTTTTAACCTTTTAACTTTAAATCAATGAAAAAATTTATGCTACTCTACCTGTTAATGCCGTTGATGGTAATTGGGCAAAACAAAAATGTTATTAATACCACCCGTGCTTTTCCCAAGGCGGATAAAGTGCTTGAGTTTGAAAAAGCCCTTGCTGCACATGCTCAAAAATACCATACCGGAGACTGGAAGTGGCGGGTATTTGATATTGAATCCGGTCCTGATGCAGGTGGATACCATATTACCGAAGGCCCTGTAACCTGGGACCAGCTTGATGGCCGTGGCAACCTTGGGACAGAACATAATATTGACTGGAATAAAAATGTGTCTGTTTATCTTACTGACAAGAGTTCCAGCATGTACTCAGTTTACCAGGATTCACTAAGCTCTGTAGCATTATCTGATTTTACCAATAAAATAAGTATCACCCATTACTATCCAAAAATTGGCTGGGGAAATAAGTTAAGAGGGGTGATAGAAAAATATAAAAAAGTTTGGGATGCCAGCAACGAATATGTTGCAGTATACCAGGCCAGTTCATCGGGGCAGATGCAATACGCACTGGTAACAAGGTATAAGCAAGGCTTAAAGGAAAGAGACCCCAGTTTCAGGAAACCATTTAAAGACAGGTATGAAGCAATTTATGGTGTTGACTCCTACAACGATGTATTGGAAGTTTTTCAAAATTATGTTGATAAGGCCTGGGGCGAATTACTTTCTTTCAGGGCAGACCTGAGTTCGAAATAATGCTTCTGCACCTTAATATCGGGAAGGTTTATTGGATAAGCAACAAGGGATATCAAAGCTAAAAAATAAAAATACTTACGCTTTGGTATTCCTTGTTCACTAATCTATAAGTTCAACATTCCAGATTACCTGATACATTTTCAAAAATTATTTAGTGTAAATTAACGGCTATTCTTTTGTTGGGGTTTTGTTCTATAAAAGAATAAATGCTGTTGCGGATGGTATCATTATCTGCATAAGGATTTAGTAATGATTTTAATTCATCAGCAGATTTAATAGTATGATGAGGTGGTAAATACCCCATGCCCCAAAAGCTTCCCCTTTCAATTAAGAGGCAAAGTTTTTCATTGTCTTTAATGCCATCATCCAGCACGGCAAATGTGGGCAGTTGTTTTTCCAATGCCGCTAATGCGTTTTCTATTTTGCCATTATATTGGGTTGGTGGTTCAAGCAATGCCATTTCATTTTCGGTAAATGCAGTCCTATCTATAAAACATAATTTTTCATTGAGGTCAAATTCTTCCACCATTTTTTTTAACATCACCAAACCTTCATGAAGTAAATTGAAACAATATAATGACGCAATATTTTTTTTCTTTTTATCAATTGCCAGCCGGATATATCCACGGTTGTCTTCGAACCTATACAACGCAAACGTTTGCTGCGGCTGCTTTTGACTGACATTATATTTTGGCCACCACCTTCGTATCTCGGCACTTTCCAATACAATAGCCTCCAGTTCTGTAGCACATTCTTTAAAAGTTATTTTACAGATGGTGCGTAAAAAATTCTGCCGCTTTCTATCCGCATCGTTGTGTGTAAAATGGCTGCTCACCCGTTTTTTTATATTGATGGCTTTGCCTACATAAACAACTTTGTCTTTTACATCATGAAAATAATATACGCCAGGGGTACCGGGCAAATTTACAATATCAGCTTTGGTTAAGTGCAGCGGCAGCCATTGTTCTGCAGACGATTTCTTTAGCATCTGTTTAATATGTTCCCCTCCGCCATTTGCCATGCAATGCTCTAATAATTTTACGGTGGCTTTAGCGTCGCCGCCTGCCCGGTGGCGGTTATCAATGGGTAAAGCCAGCGAACGGCAAAGATTGCCCAGGCTGTAAGATGCTAAGCCGGGAAAAGTTTTTCTGCTCAGCCTTACGGTACATAATTTTTTTACGGCCAGTTCAAAACCTGCTGCTTTAAGGTGATGTTTTACAAAAGAATAATCGAAGTTTACATTGTGTGCTACAAATATTACATCGTCTAAAAGTTCATATAAGGTTGCCGCAATATCTTCAAAAACCGGCGCATCGGCAACCATATAATTATCTATGCCTGTGAGTGAAGTAATGTAAGCAGGTATCCTTTGCTGTGGATTAATGAGGGTTTCAAAATGCTTTACCACCCTTTCCCCGTCATGAATAAAAACGGCAATTTCAGTGATGCCATTTGCGGAAGCATGGCCTCCTGTGGTTTCTATATCTACTATTGCATACATCGGATATCAAATGTAAGAATACTAAACTAATTAGTAGGTGAAAGTTTTAAATTGCCTGTAAAACCTCACCCACAGCCCCTCTCCAGGGGAGAGGGGGGCTTGAGTATTATACTACAAATTGCTTTCCTGGGTGGTAATGTTTTGCTTTTATTATCTCAAGCTTCCTTTTCAATGGATAGTGAAATTTGAGTATTATACTACAAATTGTTTTCCTGAGTAGATGTAATACTCTTTTACCAGATTACATCTTTTAAAAGATGTAATCTATAATCTGTATTTCATACGGTTTAATAAAAGCTTAATTGAAATACACTGTTCAAACGTGCGACGCCTGTGAAGCTTAATCAGGGTACTATTGTTTGTCAACAAAAAATACACACAAACTAACGCTCATTAGTTTTGAAACGTTATTTTTACACCTTAATTAAAAAAGATTGTTTATGCAGTTTCAACTTTCTGAAGAGCACCTGATGATTCAAAAAGCGGCGAGGGATTTTGCCGTAAACGAGTGTCTTCCCGGTGTTATTGAAAGGGATGAATTACAAAAATTTCCGAAAGAGCAAATTGAAAAACTGGCCGAACTTGGTTTTATGGGCATGATGGTAAA
>JANYFT010000455.1 GCA_025359625.1 Ferruginibacter sp. | reverse complement strand
TAAATTCTATATAAATTATGCAAAAGCATTGACAAAAGAATTTGGTGCCGAAGTAGATGGTTTTGTTTGGGATGAAACCTTTTACATAACAGCAGGTAACAAAGGCAACGAATATTTTCCGGGCTATGTTGACAGAACTTTTATGAGACTAGTTAAGGACTGCTCCGCGATACTTCACGAAGTAAATAAAAATGCTGCTTTTCTTACTTCGGATGTAATTGGATCTGATAGTCTCTGGGGAATTAATTTTTCTAAGGTGCCACCGTATGCCCTTGTTTCGGATGGTACATTTATGGATAGCAATTGCCGTCCCGATTATTGGTCTTATAATATTTTTTCAAATTATAGAAATACAGTTTGGTCTTGCAACTGGTATACGCAAACAAAATTTAATCTCGCTGAATTTGGCGTAAACAATTATCAGTCCGCTGTGCCACTCTCAAATGGATATGGAGATGACGCTGGGTTCTCTGAACTATCACTTGAATTGAAAACCAAATATTTGAAACTTTTTAGAGAAAGGTCAAAGAATGAAACTAAACTGAAGTATTTTGACAGTCTACCAACTTACTCAAAATAAAATTTTACATAATAAAATAATGACAATGAAAAAGAAATTGTTTTTTCTGAGCCTTTTTGTATGGGTGTTTATCACAAACTTGTCTGCGCAAACAGATCATAAAGCCCATAATAAAAAGATTTCCACTTTTGCAGAATTTGAATCGGCCATGCCACCAGTTAGGGTGGAAGGTAACCCCATATTAAAGCATGGAGGTTTTCCGGGTTCAAGTGCACAAATAATGGAATCGTGTATTTTGATAAATCCTAAAGACAGTACAAAACTTATTATGTTTTATGCGGGCCAAAATCTTATTCCAGCTGATGGTGGAAGAGGAGCATTGGCGAAAGCATGGGCCTATAAATCAAATCCATTGCAATGGTATCCTTATGAAAGTAACCCCATACATGTACCTGATACTTCAATACCATTTGAAACATTTAGCGTAAGAATGGATTGTGTTTTATACAAAGCCGATACTGATGAATACTGGATATATTATACGGGGCGCACTAATGCTCCGCAAAATAATAAGGGCGAAACAGATGCTGTTGGCCTGGCCATTTGCCCTGCGGGTAAAGATGGCTATTCTGATGTTACAATGTCAAACATTAAGCGTTACGCCGGCAACCCTGTTTTATCTGCATCGGGGCAGGGGCGCAATGATGGAGACCATGTATCTCAATCTTCTGTAATTTTAAATAAGGGTATTTATTACATGTATTATTCCTACAGAAAAGATTCTACAGATATTTTGCCAGGCATTAGGTATGCCACTTCTAAAGACGGAAAAGTATGGACAAAACAAGGTGTGGGAAATTTAATATCACGTGGCATGGAAGGCAGCCCAGACTCGAAATATTTTGAATGGAAACAATGTTTCAAAGCTTTTAATAAATATATAATTGTTTGGGAGGCATTTAATGGTAAAGAATGGGCAATCTGTATGGCATCTGCAAACAAACCTGGAGGGCCGTGGGTTAAGTCATTCAAGAACCCAATTTTCCGCCCAACCGGAATTAAAAACAGTTTTGATGAATTGTTTGTAGCCACAGCTGCTTTTTATTTTATTAACAGCAAATGGTATTTATATTATGTAGGCGCCAGCAATGGAGGAGATTATAATTATAATACCTGGGATATGGGTGCGGCAATATTGCCTGTAATAGTCAAACCTAAAAAACAAAAAGTAAGAGAATAAAATAGTAAAACAGTATCGATACTTCAATGCACATGAGCTATGAGTTGATAAAGCAACTTGTACGTAAGCTTTAAATAATAATTAAAACATGCATCAAAATAACAGGAACCGCTTTATTTTATTGATAACACTTATTGCAGCACTGGGTGGCTTTTTATTCGGTTTTGATATGGCCGTGGTAAGTGGCATTATTGAACCGGTAAAATTGCAATACAATCTGTCTTCTCCGCAGGAAGGATTTTTTGTTTCCTGTGCATTGCTGGGCTGCATTGTTGGTGTTGCAGTGTCCGGTTTGTTAAGTGATAAGATTGGCCGAAAAAAAGTATTGTTTATTGCGGCGCTGCTGTTTCTGGTAAGTGCTGTTGGCTTTTCATTTTCTCAAACATATTCTTTAATTATTTTCTTTCGCATACTTGCCGGCATGGGTGTTGGGGTGGCTTCTAATATCTCACCTCTTTATATTTCTGAAATAGCTCCGGCTAAAAAACGTGGCGCATTGGTGGCTTATTACCAGCTTGCCATTACCATTGGTATTTTAGTGGCATACATCAGCAATTTATTTTTACAACGCTATGCAGCAACGCATGCCGCTGAGCAAAATGGTCTCTTTAGTTGGCTGTTTGCCCAGGAGGTTTGGAGAGGAATGTTTTTGTTAGGAGTAATACCAGCAGCTGCATTTGGATTGCTCCTGATTATTGTACCAGAAAGCCCCCGTTGGCTCGTACAATATGGCAGAGATAAGGAAGCAGCAGGCATCCTTGCAAAATTAAATACTGAGGAGGAAGCTCGTCTTGAACTGGCTGCCATTAAAAAAAACTCCACACAAAAATCGGGTGGGTTTAAAGAATTATTACGAATGCCCTTAAGTAAATTATTGGCGATGGCCATGATATTAACTACCCTCTCTCAATTTAGCGGCATCAACGGAGTAATATTTTATGGCCCCACTATTTTAAAATCAGCGGGTATTGTTACCAGCGATGCATTGCTCTACCAGGTAATGCTGGGCACGGCTATTATGCTGTTTACTTTTATTGCTATTTGGAAAGTGGATACTTTGGGGCGGCGGCCGTTATATATGATTGGCTCATTGGGTGCAGCTATTGCGCTTGCACTTACAGGTACTTGTTTTTTGATTGGAGTAAATGGCTGGCCTATGCTGGTTAGTATTATGTTATTCCTTTTCTTCTTTGCATTCTCGCTTGGGCCATTAAAATTTGTCGTGGCAACAGAAATTTTTCCTTCAAATGTTAGGGGCATTGCTTTATCCATCTGCATCATGACAATGTGGGTGGCCGATTGGATTGTAAACCTTTTATTCCCGGTGATGAGAGATGGTTTAGGCATTGCAGCAACATTTTTTATATTTTCTTTTTTCTGCATTATTTCTTTTCTGTACGCAAAAAAGAATTTGCCTGAAACAAAGGGTAAGATACTAGAGGACATTCGTACTGTTAAAAATACCAATTGATAATTTATTAAACAATCACTGATAAGCTAAAATCATATTAAATGATAGAACAACAAAAAGTAGCAGTAATAACTGGAGGTGCCAAAGGAATTGGTCGGTCTGCTGCAAAAGTTTTTATTGACAATGGTATGCGTGCATGTATCCTGGACGTAGATATTACTGAAGGTAATAAGATGCAGGAAGAATTTGGTGAAAGCTTGTTATTCATAAATGCAGATGTATCAAAAAGTAAAGATGTAGCAGCTGCCATTGAGCAATGCATGGCAAAATTTGGACGAATAGATTATTTGATAAACAATGCAGGTATTCAAAAATATGCTAACGCTGTAACCTGTTTGGAAGAAGAGTGGGATTTAATTATGAATGTAAATCTCAAGTCGTATTTCCTTTGCGCAAAATATTGTTTGCCACACATGCAGGCGGCCGGCGGGGGATGTGTAATTAATGTCGCTTCTGTTCAATCATTTGTTGCATCAGCAAATGCCGTTCATTATTTAACTGCAAAAGCAGCGTTGCTTGGCTTTACCCGTTCTGTTGCTATTGACTTTGCACCTGCTATACGCTGTGTTGCCGTTTGCCCAGGTACTGTTGATACGCCAATGGTAAGAAGTGCATGGGCAGAAGCAGTAGATCCATCGGCGATAGAAGAAGCAAGTATCAATATGCACCTGTTGAAACGGGTTGCACAGCCTGAAGAAATCGGGGAACTAATTTATTATCTCTGTTCACCAAAAGCAAGTTTTATTACAGGGCAGGCTTTCAGGATAGACGGAGGTTTGGGTGTAGCCATTGACGTGAGTGTAAAGGAAGGACAAAAGAAAAAATAATTTTCAAAAACCTATACTGTTATTTCTAAACTAAAAATTCAGCAAAAAATGATACATACCATGAGATGGTTTGGGCCCAATGACCCGGTTTCATTAAATGATTTGCGGCAGGCTGGCTGCACAGGTATTGTAACATCACTGCACCAGCACCCGGCCGGTTTGGTATGGAGTGTGGAGGATATTGAAGAAAGAAAAAATTTTATACAAAAAGATAATGGACATCTTTCGCCATTGTATTGGGAAGTAGTGGAAAGTATTTTAATTCATGATGATATTAAACGTGGGCTTCCTTCAAGAGAACAATACATAGAGACATTTAAACAAACAATCCGTAATCTGGCCGCTTGTGGTATTCACACAATATGTTACAACTTTATGCCAGTACTAGACTGGACCAGAACGGATGTTAAATTCCAAATGCCTGATGGCTCATACGCACTAAGATTTGTGTGGACTGATTTTGCATTATTTGATATCTGTGTTTTACAACGCCCGGATGCTGAGAAAGATTATTCAACTGAAATTATTGAATTGGTGTGGAAGAAGTTTGAGACCGCTACACCCGAAATAATAAATGAAATTCAAGCGACCATATTAATGGGTTTGCCCGGCACCGGTGAAAAATTTGAGTTGGAAAGTTTTAAGAAATTATTGTTTGAATACAAACATCATGTTGGCGAAACCCAATTAAGGGAGAACCTTTATTATTTTTTAAAACAGGTGGTGCCGGTAGCAGAAGAAGTGGGTTCGAGATTGTGCATACATCCTGATGACCCTCCTTTTGAATTGATGGGTTTGCCCCGTGTGGTAAGTACAGAGAAGGATTTAACCGGTATTGTGAATGCCATTAAATCTCCGGCAAATGGCATTACATTTTGCACGGGCTCTTTAGGTGTACGG
>JANYFT010000382.1 GCA_025359625.1 Ferruginibacter sp. | reverse complement strand
TGAATTTATATTTCTTTGTATTTATCTCAAAAAGTATATTTTTGCACCTGATTAACTAAATAATACTACCATGTCAGACATTGCAACAAGAGTAAAGAAAATAATTGTTGACAAATTAGGTGTTGATGAAGCCGAGGTTACACCAGAAGCTTCTTTCACTAATGATTTAGGTGCCGATAGTTTGGACACCGTTGAACTTATTATGGAATTTGAAAAGGAATTCAACATTTCAATTCCTGATGAACAGGCTGAAACCATCACTACTGTTGGTCAGGCTGTAACTTACCTGGAAGAACACGCCAAGTAATCATCATCTCTTTTTTTAATCATCGCAGGCAAACTTTATGGACTTTAAGAGAGTAGTTGTAACCGGATTGGGCGCCATCACTCCCCTTGGTAAATCTGTTGCTGAATATTGGCAGGGATTAGCTGATGGAGTAAATGGTTGTGATCTCATCAAACAATTCGACGCTGCTAAATTCAAGACAAGGTTTGCCTGCGAGGTTAAAGATTTTGATCCCACCGTTTATCTTGATCGTAAAGAAGCCCGTAAAATTGATCGCTTTTCCCAGTTTGCTTTAATCGCCAGCGACGAAGCAGTAAAAGATGCAGGCATTAGCAAAGAAAATGTTGATGTTGACAGGGTAGGCGTAATATTTGGTAGCGGCATAGGGGGTTTGATAACCTTCCAGGAGGAAGTGATTAATTTTGCTTCCGGCGATGGTACCCCACGTTTCAATCCTTTCTTTATTCCAAAAATGATATTGGATATAGCCGCAGGCCATATCTCAATCCGTCATGGTTTTAGAGGGCCTAATTATGCGGTAGTAAGTGCATGCGCATCTGCTACCAATGCCATTATTGATGCGTATGATAACATTCGCCTCAACAAAGCAGATATAGTTATAACAGGTGGAAGCGAAGCCGTAGTTAGCGCAGCAGGTGTAGGAGGGTTCAATGCAATGAAAGCACTGAGCGAAAGAAACGATGATTATAAAACCGCCTGCAGGCCATTTGACAAAAACCGTGATGGTTTTGTTATGGGCGAAGGAGCAGGTGTTTTAGTGATTGAAAGTTTGGAACATGCCCTGGCAAGAGGCGCAAAAATTTATTGCGAAATTGCCGGCGGAGGTGCCAGTGCTGATGCGTATCATATTACCGCTCCACATCCGGAAGGGCTGGGTGCACAAAATGTAATGCGCAGTGCCTTAAAAGATGCTGGCTTACAACCTGAAGACATTGATTATATTAATGTTCACGGCACTTCAACCCCATTAGGGGATATCGCAGAAACCAAGGCTATCTTAAATGTTTTTGGTAACCATGCCTACGATCTTAATATCAGCTCCACAAAAAGTATGACGGGGCATTGCCTTGGTGCAGCAGGTGCTCTGGAAGCATTGGCTTGTATTATGGCCGTTACAAAAGATATTATCCCTCCAACAATCAATCATTTCATCGATGATCCGGAACTGGATCCAAAGTTAAATTTCACTTTTAATACTGCACAGCACCGTACTGTAAATGCTGCGCTCAGCAACACTTTTGGCTTCGGTGGTCACAATGCTTCTGTGATTGTAAAAAAATACATTCCTTAATTTTTTTTATCGGGCATTTGTATTTCATGGCATCATCGTTGTGTCACTCTCTTATACTATATACCAGTGTGGAACTTTCACCAAAGCGTAGGTCAATTCGTTAATAACTAATTAATGTAAAAAAGTTCAATGCTCGTAAAGCTCATGGACTTCCTGCATCATACAAAAAATTTTAGCTTTCAAATCAGTAATTGTGTTTGTTTTAATATTTTTTCATTGCCATAAATAATATTAATTTCGATTTAAATTATTCTACAAAATTTGGACTTCTTTAAAAATATTTTTACCGTAAACATTAAAAAGAAAGAGTTTAAAAAACAACTCAATAATGTGCTGGGCTTTACACCGGGCAATTTGAACTTATACAGGACAGCATTAAGTCACCGTTCCGTAAGAGAAGGAGCTGATGAAAATAATGAGCGGCTTGAATTTTTAGGAGATGCGGTTTTAAGTTCTATCGTAGCCCACTATCTTTTTATGAAATACCCTTACAAAGGAGAAGGATTTTTAACGGAGATGAGAAGCAAAATGGTAAACCGCCAGCAGTTGAATGATATCGGGATAAAAATGGGCCTTAAAAAAATTACCATCTATAACAAGTTTGACAGTTCTTTAAAAATATCTCAAATTTTCGGAAACACCCTTGAAGCCCTAATAGGAGCAGTTTACCTGGACAGGGGTTATGAAAAAACACAATCCTGGGTAGAGAAATACATCATCTCTACCCACATGTTTATCGACGACCTGGAAGGAATTGAGATAAACATAAAAAATAAATTATACGGCTGGGCAAATAAAAACGGGAAGGCACTTGAGTTTGCTACCCTTGATGAAAAATTTGAAAATGGCCGTCGCCTTTTCACCATTGGTGCCACTGTTGACGGCGAATTGGTAGCCCAGGGAAAAGGATACAATAAAAAAGATGCCAGCCAGATAGCTGCACAACTGGCCGTTGATAAACTTGGATTGTAAATAGTTACTTTAGAGCCTGAAAAAAAATCTTCTCTTAAATTCTATAAATATTACTTCACCATTGCTAACTATTAATTTAGCGTTATTTAATTTAACCCAAAAAGGTTAATCAGTACTAATAACTTAGAACAATCATTATGAATTTTGGAATATTAGGCAGCGGAAGCTGGGGAACAGCAATAGCAAAAATTTTAACCGATAACGGGCAAACCATTTATTGGTGGAACCGGAGCGAAAAAGCCATTGAGCAAATCATGTTGCGCCGCCACAATCCGCACTATCTAAGCGGTG
>JANYFT010000357.1 GCA_025359625.1 Ferruginibacter sp. | reverse complement strand
TTTACCCAGGGCAATATCAAGGCCTTTTCTTTGCCCGATTGTATAAAAGGGATAGCCTTTGTGTTGCCCTAAAATATTGCCTGCTTTATCAGTAAAATTGCCGCCTGCAACTCTTTCCTCCAGGCCAGCTACATTACGCTTTAAAAAGCCGCGGTAATCGTTGTCAGGCACAAAACAAATTTCATAGCTTTCTGCTTTTTTCGCCAGTTCCGGGTAGCCAAAATCATGCGCCATCTGCCGGATAGCTGTTTTATGATAGGTACCTAAGGGCAGCAATGTCCGGCTTAGCAGGTCCTGCTGCAGGCCCCATAAAACATAACTCTGGTCTTTGGTTTCATCAATACCCTTGCGGATAAAATAGCGTCCATTGGTGTGCTGGTGAATTTGGGCATAATGGCCTGTAGCAATAAAGTCGCATCCCAGCGCATCAGCTCTTTTTAACAGCGCCCGCCATTTAATGTGTGTATTGCACATTACACATGGATTGGGGGTGCGACCTGCAATGTATTCTTCTACAAAATTGTCAATCACGAAGTCACCAAACTCATCCCTGATGTCTAATATAAAATGAGGAAACCCATGCTGTACCGCAGCCTGGCGTGCATCATTAAAGCTATCCAGGTTACAGCAACCGGTTTCTTTTTTACCAGTAGTACCCACACTGGTAGCGTAATCCCATGTTTTCATGGTAATGCCTATTACATCATATCCTTCTTTGTGCAACATGAGGGCTGCAACGGTACTATCAATACCGCCACTCATGGCCATTAAAACTTTTCCTTTTTTACTCATATCGAAATTCTTCGATGCAAAGATACTATTTAGGCTATTAATACCATTTTGTAAAATTCAACAGATATGGTGAGTTTATTCCTCATTTTGAGCAAGATAAAGTTTAAGCTCTTTAACTTTTAAACTCTAACTGCTACAGCATTAAAAGATTAAGCTTATAAAAAACAGGCACCTTATTTGAAAATAACTGAAGTATTATTTAACAAAAACATTTTTTATGAAGAACAAAATTATTTTTTTTGGTATCATAGTTTCCGGATTACTATCCGCTTGTAATATGAACAAGGGTAAAAACGCAGATAATACAATGACAGCAGGAACTGATAGTTCAATGATGGGGGCAAATGATACAGGCATAAATCACAGAAATGATGTATTACCGGGTGATGCCGGAACTGCCAGTAAAATGACCGCCAATAACGGAATGGATTCTGTTGTTAGTGCAAAAAATGTGGCTATGGCAAAACCAGACCCAACAAAAAAAGGGAAAAAAGGAAAAGTAAGTATCCTATTGAATGATGCTAAAGGTACGGGCGACATGAATATGGATAAAGATGGATATTATGCAAGTACTGAAATATTGCCTGCTTTTCCGGGCGGACAAAAAGCATTGGAAAACTTTTTTGAAAAAAATATAGAATACCCGGCAGCGGCAACCGATGATGGTATTGAAGGAACCGTAGATATTAATTTTGCTGTTGATGAAAAAGGAAAAGTATATGCCCCCAAAATAACCAGTGATAATATTGGTTATGGCATTGAAAAAGAAGCATTACGTGCATTTGCAAAAATGCCCACCTGGACTCCGGGAAAGATCAAAGGAAAAAATGTAAAAACAAGATACACCTTGCCAATTAGATTTCAACTTTACTGATTTTATATGATATTTGATAATTGTTTGACTTTAAATTTAAAGCATGACGGTTAATAAATTATTCAAAGTTTTTTTTGTTTTTCTTTTCTTGATTGCTTTTGTAATACCGGTGAAATCATTTGCCGCAATTAATATAAAGCCACTGTCTGATAGCACAGCTAATGCACGTATGTTAAGCGATATTGTAAACCGGGTAACCGAAATACAGCGTATGGATAAAGCTAATTTGACAATCAATGAAAAAAGACAATTGAAAAAAGAATTAAAAGAAATGAAACAAAAAGCAGAAGGGCTTGACAAGCGTATTTATCTTTCTGTAGGAGCCATCATCCTTATAATTTTATTGGTGTTACTTATTTTATAGGGTAAGATTATTTATTGAACTCATTCAGTTTCATCAGAAAATCATGTAGCAACTATTCACCAAAAAGGGCAACAGTTTCTTGTTGCCCTTTTTTTATAAAAAAAATTATGTTGATATGTTTACAGGGCTACTCTCTTTTTTAAATTTTCATCAATAGCATCTAAAAATTCTTCGGTATATAAATAATGTTCACCATGGTTTACTTTATTACCATGAATACAAACAGCAAGATCTTTTGTCATTTTGCCACTTTCAACTGTATCAATACAAACAGCTTCCAATGTCAAACAAAAGTCAATCAATGGCTGGTTGTTATCTAATTTACCCCTGAACGCCAAACCTCTTGTCCAGGCAAAAATAGATGCTATAGGATTTGTGGAAGTTGGTTTACCAGCCTGGTGATCCCTGTAATGGCGGGTTACTGTGCCGTGTGCTGCTTCTGCTTCCATTGTGCCACCATCGGGTGTTATTAACACAGACGTCATTAAACCTAAGCTGCCAAAGCCCTGTGCTACAGTATCACTTTGTACATCACCATCATAATTTTTGCAGGCCCATACAAAATTGCCATTCCATTTTAGTGCACTGGCAACCATATCGTCAATTAAGCGGTGCTCATAAGTAATACCTGCTTCCAGGTAGGCAGTTTTAAATTCTGCCTGAAAGATATCTTCAAAAATATCTTTAAAACGGCCATCGTATTTTTTAAGAATGGTATTTTTGGTAGAAAGATATAAAGGCCATTTTTTGGTAAGCGCCATATTAAAACAACTTCTTGCAAAGCCCATGATACTTTCATCTGTATTATACATGCTCATGGCAACACCATTACCTTTAAAATTATATACTTCAAAAACCTGTGGCTCGCCACCGTCTTCAGGGGTAAAGGTCATGGTTAATTTTCCCTTGCCTTTTATAACCGTATCGGTTGCACGATACTGATCGCCAAAAGCATGGCGGCCAACAATGATTGGTGCCGTCCAGTTAGTAACCAATCTTGGTACATTCTGCATCACAATAGGCTCACGAAAAACAGTTCCATCCAAAATGTTACGGATAGTACCGTTGGGTGATTTCCACATTTGTTTCAGCTTAAATTCTTTTACCCGTGCTTCATCAGGAGTAATAGTAGCACACTTGATACCTACCCCAAATTCCTTGATGGCATTGGCTGCATCAATGGTAACCTGGTCGTTGGTTTCATCACGATATTCCATGCCAAGATCGTAATATTTAATATCCAGTTCCAGGTATGGAACGATCAGTTTGTCTTTAATAAATTTCCAGATGATCCTTGTCATCTCATCGCCGTCCAGTTCTACTACCGGGTTGGCTACTTTAATTTTTGCCATTGTTTATTTTATTTTTTGAAGTCAGCAAAAGTAATTCTATTTAGCATTTGTTGCGCCGCACACTTGTACTAATTATTTTTTACGTCTGTATTTTCTGGACACCCAATTGCAGTAAGAATAGAATGAAAATATTTTTCAATGAGTAGGAAAAAATAGTAGTTACAAATTCTTAATGATCGCATCAGCAAACTCACTGGTCTTTAACAAAGTCCCATCCTTCATCAAATTATAAAAATCAATCGTCACTGTTTTATTGCGTATGGTTTTGCCTACTGAATTGGTAATTAATTCTGCTGCATCCCGCCAGCCCATGTATTCCAGCATCATCACGCCACTCAGTATCACACTCGATGGGTTCATGGTGTTGGTATTGGCAAAACGTGGCGCAGTGCCATGTGTAGCTTCAAACACGGCATGGCCGGTTAAGTAATTAATATTAGCACCCGGTGCAATACCGATGCCACCTACCTGTGCCGCCAATGCATCACTGATATAATCGCCGTTTAAATTAAGTGTGGCAATTACAGAATAGTCTTGCGGTGCCAGTAAAGCCTGTTGCAAAAAGTTATCGGCAATGGCATCTTTAATAATCACTTTACCACCAATGGCGCTGATCTTCATTTCTTCATTGGCCACGGCTTCGCCACTTTCTTTTTTGGTACGTTCCCATTGATTCCAGGTATATACATTGCCGCCAAATTCCCTTTCTGCTAATTCGTATCCCCAGTTTTTAAAAGCACCTTCAGTGTATTTCATAATGTTGCCTTTGTGCACAATGGTAACGCTTGGCAACTTTTGTGCAATGGCAAACTCAATGGCGGAGCGGATCAATCTTTCACTGCCTTCTTTACTAACCGGTTTAATACCGAGTGAGGTTGTTTCCGGGAAACGGATATTTTTTACACCCATTTCATTGATCAGAAAATCAAGCAATTTTTTAGCCTGCGGTGTGCCGGTCATGTATTCAATACCGGCATAAATATCTTCCGTATTTTCCCTGAAAATGGTCATGCTAACTTTCTCAGGCTGCCACATCGGTGAGGGTACGCCTTCAAAGTATTTTACAGGGCGAAGGCAAACATACAGGTCCAACTCCTGTCTTAACGCCACATTCAAACTCCGCATGCCGCCACCAACAGGCGTTGTAAGCGGCCCTTTGATGCTTAATAAATATTCTTTAAAAGCATCCATGGTAGCTTCCGGCATCCAGCTTCCGGTTGCGTTAAAAGCTTTTTCACCGGCCAGCACTTCCATCCATTC
>JANYFT010000351.1 GCA_025359625.1 Ferruginibacter sp. | reverse complement strand
TTGTAAAAATATTTTAAAAGAATCTGCGCTTGAGTATGTGTTGGGTTATTGTGTGGCTAACGATTTATCCTGCCGTGATCTTCAGTTTCGCAGCAGCCAATGGCTTATGGGAAAAAGCCTTGATAATTTTTTACCCATGGGAAATTTATTGTTACAGCAGATGAAGTAGGTGACCCACAAAAACTGCACTTGACTTGTACTCTTAACGGTGAGTTAAGGCAAAACTCTAATACTTCTGACATGGTTTTTTCTGTGGCCGAAATCATTGAAGATTTATCCAAACACATGACCCTGGAGCCAGGCGATTTAATTTTAACAGGGACACCAGCAGGCGTAATAATGGGGATGCCAGAAAAAATTTGGTTAAAACCAGGCGACGTGGTAAAAGTGGAAATAGAAAAATTGGGGAGTACCACCAATACAATAATAGCCTAAAACAATTGCTGATGATTGATATTGCAGAAGAACTTAAAAAAATACTTCCTCCTGAAAAAATAAAGTCCGCTTTAATAGATTTATATGCCTTTGCCCCAGATGCCAGTTTTTATTATTTGTTGCCCAAAGTAATTGTGCAGCCTTCTAACGTAGAAGAAGTAAGAGGGCTGTTTGTATTTTCCCACCAGCATCATATTCCAATTGTGTTCCGCACAGGAGGTACAAGCCTTTCTGGCCAATCTATTACGGATGGTATTTTAGTTGACCTGAGCCGATTCTGGCGCCGGTGTAGTATAGAAAGAGATGGCGCATTAGTAAGGGTACAACCCGGAATAATAGCTGCCCATGTAAATCATCAATTAAGAAAGTACCAGCGTAAAATTGGCCCCGATCCTGCTTCTATAAATGCGGCCATGATGGGAGGCATACTTTCTAATAATTCAAGCGGTATGTGTTGTGGGGTGCAATACAATTCGTATCATACATTACAGTTTATAAAATTTATGCTGCCGGATGGCACTGTTTATAATACCGAGTTACAGGAAGATTATAAAAGGTTTGAGAATGAATGTGCTGCATTGTATAACGATTTGGTGCAATTAAAACAACGCCTGGTTTCAAACGATATATTGGTGTCTAAAATCAGGCAGAAATATAAACTTAAAAATACTGTTGGATATAGTTTAAATGCTTTTTTAGACTTTGAACACCCACTGGATATTTTAGCTCATTTAATTATTGGCGCAGAAGGTACATTGGCATTTATTGAAGAAGCTGTTTTAAAAACATTGCCCGACCATGCATTTAAAATTACCGGGCTGCTATATTTTGATAATCCTATAACGGCCTGCAACGCTATCGCTGCTTTAAAAGAGTCAGGTGCCGACTCGCTGGAGTTGATGGACAGGGCAGCACTGCGTTCTGTACAAAACCAAACACATGCCCCATTAATAATTAAAGAATTGCCATGCAATGCAACTGCAATTCTATGTGAATACCAGGCTAATTCTAAAGAACTATTAGAGGCGAAATATTCAAAAGCACGCTCTGTTATCAAAGCACTTGAACTCCTGCATCCTGCAAATTTTACTACAACAGCAACAGAACAATATGCTTACTGGAAATTACGCAAAGGCATGTATCCATCTGTTGCAGCAGCAAGAAAAAAGGGAACCACTGTAATGCTGGAAGATATTGCCATACCAGTTGAAAAATTAGGGGAAGGTGTTGTAGATATACAGCAGTTGATGCGTAAATATGGTTATGAAAACAGCATTATTTTTGGCCATGCAAAAGAAGGCAACCTTCATTTTGTAATGTCGCAATCAATGAACGATGAAAGCAGCATCCGCAACTTTGATTTGTTTTCAAAAGACCTTGCAGCTCTGGTGATAAATAAATGCAATGGTTCTTTAAAAGGTGAACACGGTACAGGCAGGCAGGTGGCACCATTTGTAAAAGATGAGTGGGGTGATGAAGCATATGAAATAATGCAGGCATTAAAAAATGCAGTTGACCCAACAGGGATGTTAAACCCCGGGGTGATACTAAACAGTGATACCAATTGCCACATCAAAAATTTAAAAACATTACCGGTGGTGGAGGAAGAAGTGGATAAATGTATTGAATGTGGCTATTGCGAAAACCGTTGCCCCAGTAGAGACTTTACATTAACACCAAGGCAACGTATTGTAATAAGAAGGGCATTGCAAAGATTGAGCGAAGAAAATAATGATGCAGATAAAAAAATATTATTGCAGCAATATAAATATGCCGGTTTGGATACCTGTGCGGTTGATGGATTATGCGCCACCGATTGCCCGGTAAGCATCAATACTGGCGATTTGGTAAAAAGGTTGCGTAGGGAAAATCACTCTGCAAAGGCAAATACTATTGCTTTATCTGTAGCGAAAAATTTCAGAAAATTAGAATGGGCTGTAAAGTTTGGATTAAGGAGCGGTATTATGGTCAACCGTTTAGTTGGTAAAAATGCGATGTATAAATTAACAGCCGGTATAAAAAAAATATTCCCTGTATTTCCATTATGGCTGAAAGAACTCACCGGGCCTGTTTCAATTAACTCAACAGAAAGAGTAAAGGCAGATGTAATTTATTTTGTATCCTGCATTACCAGGATGATGGGGACAGATATGGAAAGTAAAAAATCAATAATAGAAGTCGTGCAATCTGTTTCTAAAAAGGCAGGATACAATTTGGTAGTGCCAAATGATATTGTTGGCAATTGTTGTGGGCAGCCTTTTTCATCTAAAGGCTTTGCAGTGGCATATCAGTACATAGCAAATGATACTATAGAAAAGTTATGGCTATGGACGGAAGAAGGAAGCATACCAGTACTAATGGATATTACATCCTGCACCCAAAGTTTGCATACATCACGTCCATATTTATCAGAAGCAAATCAGCAAAAATTTGATAAAATAAGAATATTGGATTCAATAGATTTTATTGCCGATATGCTTTTACCTAAGTTAATTATTACCACTCCTAAACTGCAGGTGGTATTGCATCCGGTATGTACAGTTTTTAAAATGAACCTTTATAATAAATTAAAACAGATAGGCAAAGCGTGTGCAGCCAAAGTAGATTTACCGGTACACACAGGTTGTTGTGGTATGGCGGGGGATAGGGGTTTTTATTATCCCGGTTTAACTAAAGCGGCAACTGCTAATGAAGCAGCAGAAGTAAACGAAAATAGATATGATGGGTATTATTCATCAGCAAAAACCTGTGAAATGTCATTAAGCGATGCAACAGGTAAAAATTATCAATCATTATTTCATTTACTGGATGAGGTTGTAAATCCCAGCTAAACTGACCCCCTTCCGCCATTTTAAATTGACCCCCTAAAAAGCGATTTAAAAAGGGCCCTAAAAAAATCCTGGTGAAGAGGACTAAAAAGTAGATAAAGAACTG
>JANYFT010000347.1 GCA_025359625.1 Ferruginibacter sp. | reverse complement strand
TTTTAATAAATCATCTGTTCGTTGCAGTGCATTCACCGCATACTGGCTAAGTGTTTTTTTTGTTGCATAAATTAAAGTTTAGAATACTAATTTACTACAAAAAAAGTATAAAGCCCATTGCGGTAGCAATGTTGGTTCAACACGTATATTTATGTTATTCTACGCAAGTAAACCAAAATTTTTGATATTGAAAATCAATTCATTATTATTATCCAAATCCAATTGTCGTTAGAACAATCCACCAAACAATAGAAAGTTATTTGCGGGTAAACAAACGGCCATGCCAACGCTGCCACACGGCCAAACTACTCCAGCACTAAAAACATCAAAACACTTTGCCTGCAACTAGCCTGTAATCTCTCCTTTACAAAATATTTGTTACAGCTATTACTATCCCCTGCTAACAAAACATCGGGTTCGCTACTTTTAAAATAATTTAACGGGTGGGTGGCTTTTCCATTTTGGCCCAGGTCCAGCTGCTTTTTAAGGTAGCGGTTATCCAGGGTTTATTGTACAGTATGGTGCCGCCAATTTTACTGTACCATATTACTCCGCGGCTGCGCCAACTTTTTAAAACGGGTGTGTTAATATTCAACCACTGCTTTAACTGTTTGCCATCAATCCAGGCACCTTCAATAAATTCGTCGGTTAGGGTACATTCGTTTTCATTGCTCATAAATTGTTTTTTTACGGTTTATATTAAGGGTGGCTGCAGCCTTTCTGATATGCAGGGTATAAGGGGAGTAAGCAATTTGGGCTTTAAGATATATAAATTTTACAATAAAGCATAATGTATATATGTTTTTTTATTTTTTGCAGGGCAGTAAACAAAAAAGCCGCTGGGCAGCGGCTTAAATGGTTAGTGCTATCAATATGGTTATTGGGCAAATTGAGTAGCTACAGGGCTATAGGCAATTTGCTCCCTGCTGCCAATGGCCGCTACCCTTACCCAATACTGCTTACCTGGCTGCAGGCTGGTATAGGTAAATTTGCTGCGGCTGCTGGCAGTGCTTTTCCATTCGGTAGCCTCTGTTGGTTGCTCTATGGCTATCTGGTGTTGGTAGCTTTTGGCTCCGTTTACCGCTGTTACAGATACTATCATTTCGCCGGCCGTAACCCCATTGGCAATAGTAACATTGCCTGGGTTATCAATGTACACTACGTCGCCGGGTTTGTTAAGGGTAAACCCGCTGGTAGTAAGCATGGCCGCATTGCCCAGTGCCACATTCATAACGTACATACCCAGCCTGCTCAATATTACCTCCAGCGTTTGGCGGGCTTCGTTCTTTAAGGCTACCTGCGTACGGTCCAGGCCAGCCGCAGCTGTTAGGTACAGGTTGTAAGTAGTGGTAGCTGTTTGTAATTCGGCCAGCGTAGGTAAGGGACTGGCATAATTTGCATTGGACGTCATTTGTTCTAAAATGTAGGCCGCCTTTTGCTCCAGGTTAGCATCTGAAAAGCTGGTAAAACTGGTGTTGATTTTTTGCATTTTCATACAATTGAATTTTTGGTTACACAATATTGTGGTGCTATTAAAACTTGGTGGGGTAAATTTTTATTGTATATTTTAAAAAGCAGTTTTCAATATACCCCCGTTACAGGCAATACCACCCTTTAAAGCCTTGTTGCTACTGCATTTGTACCGGTTATTGCCGGTGAGGGCTCAACTGTTATTGGTGCTAAACAGTTGATGTTTACTACGGTTAGTTACTACTGTGGTAATTACTTTATTATTAACCGGCAGGGCCAAACTATTGATGGTAGTTGGTTAACTATTGATGGAAGATGATTAACTATTGATGGTAGACGAGCAACTACCGATGGAAGCTGAGGCAAAACCAATGGTAGATGACGAACAATTGATGGAAGATGATCAACAAGTATTGGTGGGCATACGGCAACCATCAATAGTTGATAAACTATTGATGGTTGTTGGCAAACTACCTACGGTTGTTGACCAACTATTGTTGGTTGTTGACCAACTATTGCTAGTTGTTGGTAAACCATTGATGGTAGTTGATCAACTTCCATTGGTTTTTTGCAGCTATCGCCAGGTTTACCGGGTAATAGCTTTAACCCAAACGGCTGTTGGGCCGCTATGCCTTAATAACTGCTATGCAATTTTTTTGCCCCCAAAACTGTGCGGCCATAAAAACTGTTAACTATGTAAAACATGGCTTTCAATTGAGGTTTTTTCCAGCGGCTTCGCCCCTGTTTAAAATCCTGCTATCTTTTTCTTCTCTAACAAAAAAACAAAACAAAGTGCTTTAAATATTGCATACATACTGTGCTACCTAAATGCCCTAAAAACAAGGCGTGTATTATTTGTTAGCCTCCAAAAGCAATGGCAGGGCTATAAGGCGCTGATTCCTTTTCAAAAAAGATTTAATTTATATTTGGTGTATACATTTAAAACCTTCCAAATGAAAAAGTCTATTTTTTATCTTGTAGCTTTTGTGTTAATAGCAGTTTGTTGTAAAAAGAGTGGCACTGATAGCAGTGCTGTACGCTACGAATTTAACTCAGATGTATCTGCAGAATATAAGCTGGAGTATTCCATTGATAACAATACGCTTTCAACAGAAACGATTACCGGCACCAGCTGGACAAAAACTGTTAGCATGGTAAAACAGAAAGGTATTGGCAATGTAAATGTGGCGAAATTAACCGTTTACCCGCCCGCAGCCTGGGCAAACACGGCTACTTCGGCTAATGTAATGTTGAAGATATTTGTAGACAACAATCAAAAAATTGCTACAGAAAAACTGTTAAACGCCTCGCATATAAATACCGGGGTTTTCTCCCTTATTTCGTTTTAAGCAGGATGGCTTTAAAGCATAGTTGCAAGCCAGCAGCGAAACTGTACTGCCTTTAATAGATACGGGATAGCTGGTTCGTTTGCCCCAAACGTTGTTAAAGTAAAAAGATGTGTACGGGGTACTATATCTGTTGCCAATAAGGTTAAAAAGTTTACCATCATAAGCGTAAAAAAGCACATTGCTGCTTACAACCATACCAATACAAAAACAAAATAAGCCGCCATGCCCACGCCGGTTATTAAAGCTATTAAACCCCATCTGTATTTTTGCCGAATTTTATACCACATTACCCAGCTACTGAGGCACAACACCTTCGGAAATCAAGTCTCCGTTTTTCCTTATCGTTCACCACAAAAACAGTCTCCGGTTAATGCAGCATAAGGTGGTTTGCAAACGGCTCCTGAAAGCAGTCTGCTAAAATTCTTTGAAAAGGCTTCCATGCTTTTGTACAGCATCTGATTCTAAATATTACATATAGATCAGTTCAAAACACACACGTCCTTGGCTATACTAAGGCTCGTTGAGAGACGTTCCTGGAAAGGGGTTGGCATATACAATTAGGAATTACCTACGAGGCCTCAATCAGTACCAATCGGCTAAATTATTAAACATGCTTGCATTTCAAAAAAATTGTAATTACATTTACGACAATATTTGTCATTTGCGTTTTTCGATTCCAATCTCTCTTGAAATTTTTTATACAACTCTTTCTTTATTTTCCTTTCTGCTACATCTCTGTTGACCATAGTTTTTGGGTAATGATGCAACTACCCGCCACGGCTTATTTATTTTAGATGACCAATATCTACTGATAATACCAGCGATAATTTAAATCTGTTTGGCCCTATTTTTATTAACCAATAAAAAAAAAATTATGCAAACATCTTTCAAGGGCAATTATCTTAAGTTTATCCTGTTGTGCTTTATTATTGCACTCGCTTCCTGCAATAAAGAAATACAGTCTACGGAAAGCAGCAATGCATTAAAGGCTGACAACAGCAAGCTTAACAAAACAATTAACACAACATCGGCTACTAAGTCGGTTATTACAAGAGGTCTCAATTATCCAAGAGGATTAAAATTTGGACCAGATGGCAATTTATATGTTGCAGAAGCAGGTACTGGGCCCACTGCATTGTGTAGCACACAAAGTTGCGCTGCTCTTCAACCAAATGTTTTCTCGCCTTTTTTTGGTTGCCCTACCGGGGGACGCATATCCAGAATTGATCCATCATCAGGCAGCCGGGTAACTGTTGTTGATAATCTGCCTACAAGCGTTGGAACAAATTTGGACGGAACTAAAGCAGACTTTTTCGGGCCGGCAGATGTGGGCTTCATCGGTAATACACTGTATGTTCTCCAGTCAGGAGCAGGTTGTGGCCATGGAGTTCCGTCTTCAACCAACGGCATATACCGAATTAATTCTGATGGAACCCATACCATGATCGCTGATTTGGGCTCGTGGTCAGTAGCACATCCAGGTGCTCACAATGAGCCTGATGACTATACATCTGAAGGCAATTGGTATAGCATGGCGATTGCAGAAAATAGCTTTTATGCATTGGAACCCAATCACGGCAATTTTGTAAAAGTTGGTTTGGATGGAAGCATCAAGGAAGTGGTTGATATTTCTGCAAGTGAAGGACATATTGTTCCAACAGCAGTGGCTTATAAAGGCAATTTCTTTGTAGGCGATTTGGGCGTGTTTCCCGTTACAGGTATCTCCAGCGTTTATAAGATTACACCAAGTGGTATAATGAAAAAAATAGCCACCGGGTTTTGGGCAATTATAGGACTTGTGGCAGACAAAAACTCAAATATCTATGTGCTGGAAATGACTGCCAATACCCCTTTCCCAACTCCCGGGGCAGGTAGAATAAGAAAAATTACTGCCAACGGAACTGTGGAAGATGTAATATCCGGCTTAAATTTTCCAACCGCAATGGCAATGGGGCCTGATGGAAATTTATATGTATCTGGCTGGGGATTTGGACCTCCATTAGGTGAGTTGGTAAAAGTAACATTGAACAATTAAATAAAACAGTAGATCAAAAATTTAAAATTAGGTACATTCATTTAAAGACTGAAATAGGGAAACAGTAAAATGTTTCCCTATTACTTTACCCCCGCGGTTGCTATTTTACAACCACAAGCTACCATTTGGTTTGAGCGTTCTACTGAAATGATGTCTGCGCTGGCGCAGGGTGTAGGGCAAAAAAGGACCGTTGGTTATCCTTGTGCCATATAACAAATAAGCTAACAGCAATAACAAACCAACGGTAGCAATAATAGGCAACGGCACAAGGAACCCGCCGAATATTCCCCATGCTACACCCTTCGCCATACATGAGTTCATTCTGCCAGTGTAGAGCATTTTATTTTAACAAGTTGTAATGAAACTTATCCTGCCGTTATTCGTCTCACTGTTGTAATTATTGATCATAAAAAAACATTAATCATGAAAAAGATATTTACCTATTCAATTGTAGCAGCTTTGGGTGCAGTTTTATTTATTAGTTGTGCTAAAGAGAGAGTACATAATGACAATTCATACTGGCTTTCTCAGGAGAAAGGCAATGTGGTATATAGTAATAACTCCTGTGGTTACTATGTGGTAGAAACAAATTATGGATATACCATTATTCAAAACCTGGATGGATCAGGCTCCTATGAAGCAGATATAATGTATGGACATTTTGGCGGTTATGGTACCAGGGATCTCTATAATTATACTACAGGGATCGTTACCAGGGGAGATGTGGTGGAATATGATCTTACTTATAATGAAGCCGCGGATGCAATGGATCATTATTGTCCTTTAGGTAGAGCAAATGGATTTAGGATCGGTCAGAGTGCAACTTCACAAAGTAAAATTTTGAGAACTACTGCTCCCTAACTGGCAGTACCCGGCGACTAATGTCTGTCATAATTCATTCTTAGACTGATTCATATCCTATGTAAGTCCCCTCCTTCGCAGCAACGTCCTCACGAGCCGGTGCGTGGGCAGGGGAACTTGCTTACTAAGGAGCGATACTGATTTTAAAATTTTATTACGCTTTATAGGATTTATTTAAAACCCGTTTTAACTTTATTTGATGCCTGTAAAGCACATCATACTTTATAATAACGGAATGTTTTTTATAACCTTCAAACCCTGAATGACTTTAATTCAACCTTAC
>JANYFT010000324.1 GCA_025359625.1 Ferruginibacter sp. | reverse complement strand
AATGGCACTTGTACTAATTAATACAAGTAAAAGAAATACTATTTTTTTAACCGTCTGTATCATCCAATAAAATTAAGCATACAAAAGTTAAAACAACGTGATTTTGTTTCCTGAATAAATACAGAAATTTGTATCTTAATATAAAAGAAATACATTTTAATAAAAAAATAAAACTCCTCAAAGTCAGTAGTCTCTGACTCCCCTCTCCTTCGGAGAGGGCTGGGGGTGAGGTCATGATAAAATTTACAACCACCATACAAAAATTTGGCGCCCAGGGAGAAAAAACCGGCTGGACATACATTGTGATTCCGGCCGAACTGGCGCAGCAATTATCTCCCGGCAATAAAAAATCGTTCAGGGTAAAAGGTAAGCTGGATAAGCATTCTATCAACGGAGTGGCATTAATACCTATGGGGGAAGGTAATTTTATCATGGCATTAAAAGCCGACTTGCGCAAAACAATTGGCAAACAAAGGGGTGCCACATTGCAGGTGCAACTACAGGTAGATACCATTCCTTACCAGGTAAATATTTTATTGCTGGAATGTCTGGAAGATGAACCAGCAGCCATGCAATATTTTAAATCGCTCCCCTCATCCCACCAGCATTATTTTAGTAAATGGATTGAAAGTGCCAAAACAGATCCCACCAAATCAAAACGAATTGCTATGGCCGTAAATGCCATGACTAAAAAGATAGACTTTGGACAAATGTTGCGATCGGCAAAAGATGATAATGACCTGCTACATAGATAATATCCGGTAGTTAATTCACGAGCCCCATTTCTTCGCCATTCACCATTGCCCATTCACAGCTGCCATTCATCAAAGGGTATTGCATTTGGCATAACCGCTTCGTACATTTATGTTTACACAAAACTATTTTTTATGAAAAAAACATAGCTTGCTATTGCAACACTATTTTTATTGCAGCCTTTTGCGAAGGCGCAGTTATCTACCACACCTAATGGAGGAAATAAAAAGGCGACCGTAGAAGAACGCATCGGCCTTACAGACGTTACCATTCACTATGACCGCCCTGGCGTAAAAGGAAGAGAAGGAAAAATATGGGGCACATTAGTACCTTATGGTTTTACTGATCTTGGCTTTGGCACCAGTAAGGCTGCACCCTGGCGTGCAGGTGCCAATGAAAATACTACCATTGAATTTAGTACAGATGTAAAGGTGGAAGGCAAGAATCTTGCTGCAGGAAAGTATGGATTTTTTATTGCTGTGGGCAAAGAAGAATCCATTTTGATATTTTCAAAAAACAGCACCTCGTGGGGAAGTTTTTTTTATGATGATAAAGAAGATGAACTACGGGTTACAGTTAAACAAAAAACAAGTGACCAGCCGGTTGAATGGCTCCGGTTCGAGTTCATGAACCAAACAACCAACAGTGCTACTATAGCATTGGTGTGGGAAAAATGGATATTTCCCTTTACTGTGGAAACAGATGTAAACAAAAACCAGTTAACCATATTCAGGAATGAATTAAAGAGTGATAAGGGCTTTGACTGGAAGCCATGGGCGCAGGCTGCAGAATGGTGTGCAGACAATAACACCAATCTTGAAGAAGGATTGCAATGGGCTGATTATGCCATCAGCGGGCAATATATTGGTGAGAAGAATTTCAGGACTTTAAGTGTTAAAGCAAAATTATTGAACATGGCTGGTAAGGCAACTGAAGCAGATGCATTGATGAAAGAAGCTATTCCATTGGGGACTATGTTAGACCTGCATGGCTATGCCCGTCAATTGCAATCCGCAAAAAAAATGACGGAAGCTGCTGCCATCTTTAAAGCCAATTATAAAAAATATCCCAACCAGTTTACCACCAACATGGGTATGGCAAGGGCGCTTAGCAGCGAAGGTAATTTTAAAGAAGCCTTAAAATATGCCAATGCAGCTTTACCACAGGCACCTGATCCGGGTAACAAATCAAATACAGAAAGCATAATCACGAAACTGAAGGCAGGAAAGGACGTTAATTGATAATTGAAAAATTGAAAAATTTTTCAATCTTGAAGTCTTTTTACTTTCTTGTAAGTTCATAAAAAGCATATGTTTTGTTTTATTTTGAAAAAGGTAAATAAGGAATTTTTAATTTAATTATTAGAATTAGGCGCATAAATCGGGAAATGAAAACAGGGTTAAATGAGTACTAATTTAGTTAGTATATTTGTAGCTAAATTTATTAGCTATGTTTCAAGGAGTGAATATCATAGAGTTTGGCAAAAGGTTTCAAACCAATGC
>JANYFT010000299.1 GCA_025359625.1 Ferruginibacter sp. | reverse complement strand
TAGTTGCCAACTGAAAATTTTTACGGTGCAGGATATTTACCAGTTTGCTATTAAATAATTCGTTGTAAAAAAGTGGGGGCATTGTATAATGGATATGGCTAAACCCTTTATCCGCAGCATAGCCGATCAGCAGGTCAACACTGGCTTCTATCTGTGAAATAGTAACATCCTCCTTTACAAACGAAAAGCCTCCAAACGGAGCAGAAAAAGGACTATACAATTCATTGTTTTTTATACCGGCAATTAAACCAAGCCTGTTTTTGGTGTCTTTAAAAATTAGAAAAAGAAGTTGTTCGCACCTTGCTTCATTCAATACATTAAAAGCGGCGGAATTAAAAACATGGTATGCTGATGGAAAAACCTCACTATAGCCGTTAAACCCGGCATCAATTATTTCCATCAATGTTTAAAAATTTTAAAGGCTTCAAAATCCCTGAGATAATCTTCTTCCGTGTATTTTTCAGATGCCAGCACCAGGCAAATAGCTCCTGAAGAAAAGTTGATCAGCTCTCTCCATATACCGGCAACAACATGCAGGCCTATATATGGCCTGTCAAGATGAACTACTTTTTTGTTGATGCCATCATCAATAAGTACATCAAAAGATCCGCTTAGTGCCATAATAAATTGCTGTAAGTTTTTGTGGCCGTGTCCTCCTCTTTCTGCACCACCCGGCACATCATATAAATAGTACACCCGTTTTACATCAAAGGGTATATTTACCTGATTGTCTAATGCCGTAAGATTACCTGCCTCGTTGTGAATTTTAGGCAGGTGAACAATACTGCATTCATACACGGAAGATTTCATGGATTTGCCTCTTTTATAAATTGGTTATAATCCCTTATGTAATCGGCTTCGTCAAAAACAGTAGAAGACAATACCAGTACAACAGAATTGGTAGAAAAATTATCCATCTGCCGCCATAAGCCGTTAGGAATATACAAACCAACATAAGACCTGTTGAGGTGAAACCTTTTTTCCGCTTTTCCATCATGAATGATTACATCAAAGCTACCGGATAAAGCCACCACCAGCTCCTGCTGTTCTTTAAAAGCATGGCCTCCTCTTTTTTGGCCGCCGGGCACATCGTAAATCCAGTAGGTTCTTTCAATTTTAAAAGGAATATGGTTATGCTCCTCTATAAAAGACAGGTTGCCTCTCGGGTCTAATATTTTGGGCAACTCTATTATCTTAACCCCGCTAAGTGTCATTAATTCTTTTATATTATCTTTTTACAAAATGCAGTTTACAAAAAAATAATTACCTGATTATTTAATTGTGAAAGCGATAGCTGCTATTTTTAAAAGTTGCTTGGCTACATTTAATTTCCCTTGCCAAAAAATTTACCCCATAATTTTTTTAAAGAAAATCTTCCATTTTTTTCTTCCGCAGTATATCCATACCCATAACCATAACCATAACCGTAGCTATATCCATAGCTATACCCAAATGCCTGACCCAATATTTTTTTGTTAACTATTCCATTCAACACCAGGTTTATATTAGGCAAAGTTTTTTTTTGGCCTATATCATTAATCAAACTCAGAAATGCAGTGTTGGTATAATTATGCCGGATAATATAGATGGTGGCATCTGCAAAAGCACCAATAATTTTTGCGTCAGTTACGGCAGCCACCGGAGGTGTATCTATTATAATGTAATCGTAATGCTGTTTTAAAGAAGTTATCAAATCTGAAAATTTTGTATTGCTTAACAATTCTGCTGGGTTAGGCGGCGTAGGGCCAGAAGGTATTACAAACAATGTTTCTATGCCCTTATAAGCTTTTATAATATCCTTTTCTGTGGCTTTGCCAATTAAATAATTACTGATACCAATGCTGTTTTCAATACCCATTGCCTTACTTATTTTTGGTTTGCGCAAATCACATTCCAACAGTGCCACTCTATTGCCGGTGAGGCTTAAACTAATGGCTGTATTAATGGCAACAAAGCTTTTGCCTTCGCTAGGTATGGAGGAGGTTATCAAGATTACTTTACAATTGTCTTTTGCATTAACGGTAATGTAATTGATGTTGGTTCTTAATTCTCTAAACTGTTCTGCAATAAGGCTTCGCTTACCTGCGCTAACTACTACAGAAGCATTTTTTTGATGTGGTTGAAAAATTAATTCTGCCAAAACCGGCAGGCCCAGAATATTTTCTATCTGAGATCTAAAGAGTACTTTACGGCTGGTGAATTCTTTTAAAAATATAAAGAGCATGCTAAAAAATAAGGCCGTTAAAATGCCAATGGCATACGTTCTTTTAGATACCGGAGATATAATGCCGCCTGCTTCTGGTTTTTCAAGTATCCTGTAGTTGGGCACAATAGAAGCACCGGCTATAGCTGACTCTTCTCTTTTTTGTAACAAAAAAGTATAAATAGCGTTTTTTATACTTTGCTCCCGGCTGATGTCAATCAACACCCTTTCTTTTACAGGAATTTTATTAAGGCTGGTGTTAAGCTTGATATTATCTGCCTGTAAACGCTGCTTATTGATTATTACGCTATTTTTTAAATTATTTATGCTGGTTAAAATGCTTGGTTTTAATTGGCCAATTTCCTGTTCATATACCGCTATTTCGGGATTTTTACTGCCTGAAATCTGCTTCGTTTTTTCCAAATCAAATTCTTTTTGATACAACTGGTTAAGTAAGCCCGTTAAAACCGGATCCGTCATACCAAGGGAAGCCGGTATCGGGCTTTTGCTGATGTTGCGTTCTTTTACATACTCTTCTGTTTGCTTTAAAATATCAAGCTGTACATTAATTTCAGCAATTTTAGTGTCGGCATTTTTTGATTGGGTTAAGTAAAGTTCTCCTTCTCTACTTAAATCAATAATGCCTTCACTTGATTTATAGGCTGTCAGCTTTTTTTCCACCCCGCTCAATTCATCGGCTACCAACCGCAGTCTGCCATCCAAAAATTTCTGTGTGTTTTCATATATACGGCCTTTATAATCCACAGTAGAAGTTCCATATATATAGATAAGGTTTGTAAGTACATCCACTGCCCTTTCTGGAACCACATCCGTCATGGAAAAATCCACAATAGAAGATCCTTTTGAAATGGGGGAAGTGCTTAAAGACCCTTTTAATTTTCCTACAGCTGCACCTATAGGTTGTATGGAAATTAACATTTTGTCTAACTTAGCCATCTCAATATAATCTTTATTAACAGACCAGCGGATTTTTCCAAAGCCCGACATCACAAAAGAATCAAGGGGATACAATACTTCATTAAACCTGATTTGATTGC
>JANYFT010000282.1 GCA_025359625.1 Ferruginibacter sp. | reverse complement strand
AAAATTTTAATCAATAAATTGGATTAGGCATTTACTTCGCAAATGAAGGCTATTGTGGCCTCGAATAAAATTTCAGCCTTTTTATTCGGAGCCTTGATTTTTTTTGTTTCTTTTTTTTATCAAGAAAAAAAAGAAAATAGGGTCTAACACAATAAAGTAAATGCTTTGCAAACTAAAGGCCTAATTCTATCAATAAATAATCAAAATCTTTTTTCTGATAGCAACAAATAAAAAGGGATGAAACAAAAAATACTTTCCACATTACCCAAAACCCCCACTGGCATTGCCGGATTAGACGAAGTAACCGGAGGCGGATTTCCCAAAGCAAGACCAACATTGTTGTGCGGAACCGCAGGTTGCGGCAAAACATTGTTCGGCATTCAGTTTCTTGCAAGAGGAATAACAGATTACAATGAGCCTGGAGTGTTTATGAGTTTTGAAGAAACTAAAAGCGATTTGGCAGCCAATGTAAAATCGCTGGGCATTGATTTGGAAAAATTGATTGCCACCAACAAACTCCGTATTGACCATGTGAGAATTGAACGCACCGAAATTGAAGAAACAGGCGAGTACGATCTGGAAGCATTATTCATTCGCCTCAACTATGCCATTGACAGTATTGGTGCCAAGCGTGTAGTGCTTGATACCATTGAATCACTTTTCAGTGGCATTGAAAACCCTGCAGTGTTACGCTCTGAAATACGAAGGTTATTTCAATGGCTTAAAGAGAAAGGCGTAACAACAATAATTACAGGTGAACGTGGAGATAAAACCTTAACCCGACAGGGATTGGAAGAATATGTTTCTGATTGTGTAATCCTATTAGACTTTCGTGTAATAGACCAGATAGCCACACGCAGGTTACGCGTTGTAAAATACCGTGGCAGCACACACGGCACCAATGAATATCCTTTTCTTATTGACGAAAAAGGAATTTCTGTTTTACCCATTACATCGCTTAAACTAAATCATAAATTTTCTGCTGAAATAATTTCAACCGGGCTGCCTTCACTTGACAAGCTTTTTGTAAAAGGCGGTGTTTACCGGGGCAGCAGCACATTACTCACAGGTTCTGCCGGCACTGCAAAAACAATTCTTGCTTCTTACTTTGCTGTCGAAAGTTGCAAACGAAAGGAGAGCACCATTTATTTTTCTTTTGAAGAATCGCCTGAACAATTAATGCGCAATATGGCCTCAGTAGGGATCAATTTAAAGCCCCATATCAATTCAAAAAAACTAATTATCCATTCTTCCCGCCCGTCTTTGTCCGGTTTAGAAATGCACCTTCTTATTTTGCACCGTCTCATTGAAGAGCATCAACCGCAAACTGTAATTGTTGACCCAATTAGCAGTTTAATAACTGTTGGTAACATTGGCGAAGTACAGGAAATGCTTATCCGCCTTATTGATGTGCTTAAAACAAATCTCATCAACGCCTACTTTACTTCGCTTACCCGCCATGGCCTCACCCAACAGGATATTGCAATTGATGCGGTTTCATCTCTGGCAGACATCTGGATAAAAGTGAACAACGAAGCGGAAAACAACAATTATGTGCGTTCGCTTCGTATTATAAAGGCAAGGGGCATGGGGCACCAAACAACAATGCAGCATTTCACCATTACACAAAAAGGAATACAAATGTTTCCTGGTGAAAATAAAAACCAATCAATAAAAAAATAAATCCTAATCACCCCTCTCTTTTGGAACGTGGCTTGGGGGAGAGGTAACTAAAACAAACTGTTATGCCAAAGCAAGAAAAAATTGAATTGAGATTATACATAGCAGGACAAACTCCCAAGTCAATATTGGCTTTAAAAAATATAACCAGGTATTGCAAAGAAAATTTAGCCGGAAAATATACCATAGAAGTGATAGACCTTTTAAAAAATCCGCAGCTTGCCGAGGGCGACCAGATTTTTGCAATACCAACTTTAGTGCGAAAAGTGCCGGTGCCCATCCGCAAAATAATTGGCGACCTTAGCAACGAAGAAAAAGTATTGGTAGGGTTAAACATCAGAAAAGTAAAAGTAAAAGCAGCGTTATGAAAAAGAAAAAAATACAACACATTCCAGAAGGTAAATTAGTCCTTCAACTTTATGTTTCGGGGATGTCGCCAAAATCAATGGAAGCCATTGAAAACATAAAACGCTTGTGCGATGAAAACCTGCAAGGCGCATTTGAATTGGAAATTATTGATTTATACAAAACCCCCGAAGCAGCAAGCGAGCAGCAAATTGTTTTCAGTCCGTCTTTAATAAAAACACTACCATTGCCGAGAAAAATTCTCATAGGAACTTTTGCCGATACTGAAAAAGTAATAAAAGGATTAGGTATAACCATCAAATAAAATGGAGAAACAAAAAACCAAAAATCTTTTATTGCAGATTGAAGAACTACAGATTCGCCTTGCCGAAGCCGAGCAACTTATTGATGCAATAAAGGCAGGTGAAGTGGATGCATTTGCATTTAACAAAAATGATCAGCCAGAAGTATTTACATTACAAAGTGGGGATTATGCCTACCGTGTACTTGTGGAGAATTTCAGCGAAGGTGCTTTGAATTTATCTCAGGATGGATTAATAGTCTATAGCAACACCTCCTTTCACGAAACGCTGAAACTTTCTTACGAAAAAGTTATCGGCAAACATATTTTTGAGTTTATACATCCTGATTCCATAGAAGCCTTTAACGAGCTTTTTAGAAAAGGATTAGCAGGACAAAGCAAAGGCGAAATAAATTTAGTTGCTGGCGAAAAAGTTTTTCCTGTATATGTATCGCTTACATCTCTTTTCCCCACGCTGCCAACCGTGGGAATGATTGTAAGCGACCTCACTGAAAAAAAGCAAGTTGAAAAAGAACTTGAAGCAAAAAAAATGTTGCAGAATATTTTTATGCAGGCTCCATTTGCACTAAGTGTTTTTGAAGGAAAAGATCTGGTTGTTTCTCTTGCAAATGAAATGTGCTGCGATATTATAGGGAAAACCCAAAACGAAGTAGTTGGCAAAAAGTTATTTAACTTGTTTCCTGAAACTGCTGCACAGGGCTTCGATAAAATCATTGCAGACATTTTTTCTACAGGCAAACCATTTAATGCAAACGAATTCCCTCTTAGCTTTTTAAAACACGGTAAAGAATACCACCGATATTTTGATTTTGTATATCAACCTATATTCGACTCCCAACACAATGTTACAGGAGTTATTAATGTTTCCATTGATGTTACCGATAAAGTTTTAGCCCGTACAAAAATTGAAGAAAGCGAAGAACGTTTTAAATCTTTGGCTGATAATAGCCCGATGTTTGTTTTTTTAATTGACCCTGATCCTCAGGCTCCCGTAATTTACAATAACAAAACATGGCTTAATTATACCGGGCTAAATGCAGAGGAAGCAGCGGGCACGGGTTGGCATGGGATTATGCACCCCGAAGATATACCCGTGACCTTAGGATATTATGTTCCGGCATTAACCGCCAGGCAATCGTACTTTATTCCGGCAGCAAGGATGTTGCGTCACGATGGCGAATACCGATGGCATTCATTTAAAGGTAATCCCCGCTTTTTACCTAATGGTGAATTTATCGGCTATGTTGGTGTAGGTTTTGATATTCACGAACAAAAATTAGCTGAAGAAGCTGTTAAAGAAAGCGAAAAGCAATTTAAAACCCTTGCAAACAACATTCAAAACCTTGCCTGGATAGCAGATGGGGAAGGAGAAATTTACTGGTATAACCAGCGATGGTATGATTACACGGGAACTAATTTGGAAGAAATGCAAGGATGGGGCTGGCAAAAAGCACATCATCCCGCCCATGTGGAAAGAGTGGTTGAATTTGTAAAAAAAGCATGGAAAATAAATGAACCGTTTGAGCTTATCTTTCCTCTTAAAGGTGTAGATGGGCAATACCGGAGGTTCCTTACCCGTGCATTTCCGGTAACGGATGCCGAAGGAAAAATTTTCCGCTGGGTGGGAACTAATACTGATATTGAAGAACAAAAAACGCATGAAGAAATCCTGGAAATAAAAGTAGCTAAACGAACAGAAGAATTAAAAGATAAAAATACCGAGCTTCAAAATATGAATAACGAGTTGGAGGCATTCACCTACATCAGCAGCCACGATTTGCAGGAGCCATTAAGAAAAATACAAATTTTTGCAGGGCGCATTGCTGACAAAGAAAAAGAAAATCTTTCTAATACCGGCAAAGATTATATCAACCGTATGCAGGATACAGCCAACCGCATGAGAACGCTCATACAGGATTTACTTAGATTCTCCCGCTTAAACACTTCTGAAAGAATTTTAGATATTACTGACCTTAATACAATTGTTGAGGATGTAAAAAATGAGTATAAGGATACCCTTGCCGAAAAACAGGCAATAATAGAAGTAAAAGAATTATGCGAAGTAAAAATTATTCCTTTTCAATTTTACCAGCTCATGCAAAACCTCATCAGCAACGCACTCAAATTTTCAAAACCCAACACTCCACCTCACATTATAATCAAAAGTGAAATCATATCCGTCGCCAACTCACCTTTTACAGGCAAAGAGGCTTGTCATATTTCTGTTTCCGACAACGGCATCGGTTTTGAAAAACAGTTTTCAGAAAGAATATTTCAAGTGTTTCAAAAGTTACACAACAAAGATGACTATCCAGGCACAGGAATTGGTCTTGCCATTGTAAAAAAAATAGTAGAAAATCACAAAGGTATTATAACAGCAGAAAGCGAATTAGGCAA
>JANYFT010000264.1 GCA_025359625.1 Ferruginibacter sp. | reverse complement strand
ATGTGCCGCTGCCGGTTAGTTGATTTATCCACATGTTAACGTGGATACTAAAGAAAAAAGTAGCAAAAAAGAAAATAGTAGTAATAATAACTCTATTTTTTTATCAAAGAACTTAATACAAACCTAAAGGCCCTCTTGTACCAAATACCTTTTTGGTACTTCAGCTTTCTAATTGATGTTACCATTGCTGTAGCCACATTACAAATAATGCTACAAAATAGTAAACCTAAATAAAAGTATCAAACACAAAATCAGGAAGACTATATTTCTTCAGGGGATTGTTTTAATCAGCACTTCACAGGCTTCATCAATCAGGTCAAACACTTCGTAATATCCTGCCTCCGGCCCATACCATGGATCGGGTATATCCCTGTTTTCACCTGGGTGAACCACATTTAATAACAGATCAACCTTTGCGTTGTTAAACTTATTGCCACTAATCTGTTTCATCTCATCCACTACATCACCTGCCATGGCATAAATTTTATCAAAGCGGTCAAAATCTGCTGTCACAAACCTACGGCAAATCTGGTGGCTGATATCTATCCCCTTTTTTTTTGCTACTCTCTGCGAAAGATAATGTGGTGCTTCGTTTACATGAAACCCATTGGTGCCTGCGCTATCAACTTTCCAATCTAACCCCGCTACTTTAATTTTTTGCAATAAAATCCCTTCGGCCAGCGGACTGCGACAAATATTACCAAGGCATACCATCAAAATTGTCATGCGCAAATATAAGTTGTTGCACAGTATATATGAGTTGTTGCATTTGGTGGTGGTATTATGGAAATGATAGCAGGCTGCATCTTATTTTAAACGGCGCCGGTTTTGAATTTTTTTAATCACATCAAAACCTATAACAATGAACAGCGAATCAATCATGAACAGTGATGTATTAGACATCGTATTTGAAAAAAGAAATAAACTCTATGGTGCCTATACTCTCCGTAAGTTTTATAATAACCGGCTTATTAAATCAATCAGTATAACATTGGGTGCAGTTACTATTCTATCAGCTTTTACTTTTATTCCGGAAAAAGAACATGTATTTGTTTCGGTTACGGAGGTTACAATGCGTACAATAAAACCAAAAGAAACGGAGGCAAAAAAAGAAGTGCCTAAGCAGCCATTAAAAGCTGCACAATCTTCTCAAAAAAAATTTCCTACCCCCGTAATTGTAAATGATAAGATGAAACCGGATAGTATGCAGGAGATTAAGCCGACAGATATAATTGGTTCTGCCAACATCATAGTTCCCGGTGATAGTAAGGCAGGTATTATTGGTGAAACGACAAATGTTTCAGATGGTGGTGTTGAGCCACCCAAACCTTCGGAGCCACCAGTAGATGTAACAACTCCCATTGATAACCCTGAAATAGAACCAGCTTATCCGGGAGGTATCAATGCCTTAAGAAAATTTTTGGAAAGAAACCTTGTTAATCCCACAGAAATGGAACAAGGAGAAATGGTAGCTGTGAACGTAAAATTTGTAGTAGGGTATGATGGAAAGCTGCAAAAGTTTACTGTGGTGAAAGATGGTGGTGATATTTACAACAATGAAGTGATAAGGGTATTGAAAAAAATGCCGCAATGGGTACCAGGCAAATCGAAAGGCCAAAATGTAGCAGTGTATTTTACCATTCCGATAAAGTTTGTGCCGGCAGACTAATTATCCGTAATAATTTTAGTAATTTGCCACTTCACCAAGCCTCTGTATAAAATTATAAGAAACAAAATTATGGCACTGGAAGAATTTGAAAACGAACCCCTGAGCGAAAGGGAAAAAGGGATGATAAGAATGCGTTCCATCACCAATTATGGAATGGGTGTTTTTATGATAGTGGCAGGATTATTCTTTATGTTTCCAACGGATTACACACGCAGGTATATCAATCAGTATGATCCTTTTCTTATAAAGATGTTTGCCGTAATATGCTGGCTATACGGGGCTTTCAGGATATACAGGGGCTATAAAAAAAATTACTTTAGAAACTGATGTGTAGTAAAATGTACAAACAGGTAATTCATGCAATTGGTGTTGTTCTATCAGTAACTATTATCACAATAAGTTGTAGTTCAAAAAAGCAGGCGATGGTTTCGGACACCCCTTTACATGGCAGTATTGATATTAGTGTTGATGAATCTTTTAAACCGGTAATTGATGAGCAGATAAAGGTGTACGAAGGTTCTAACCCAGGTACAAAAATAAATGTACACTACAAACCCGAGGCAGAATGTTTGAAAGATTTGTTGAATGATTCCGCAACAAGAATGATTGTTGTTACCAGGGGGCTTAATGCTAAGGAAGAACGTTATTTCGAAGATTCCATGGATTATGTCCCACGTTGGGATAAAATTGCCACAGATGCTATTGCAGTGGTAGTGAATGCCGGTAGCCCTGACACCATTTTTACTTTAAAACGTTTACAGGATCAATTATCCGGTACATCAGGTAATGGGCAACAAATTGTTTTTGACGGCTTAAGTGCTACCAGTACTGTGCGTTTTGCAATTGACAGTATTTTAAAAGGAAAAAGTTTTGATACAGGTGTGGTGAAGGCTGTTAAAAGCAGCAAAGAGGTTTTAAATTATATTGCTTCAAATGTAAATGCAATTGGTTTGGTAGGCATTAGCTGGATAGGTAATCCTGAAGATACAGCACAGTTAAATATGTTAAAGAAAATTAAAATTGCCTATGTTGAATGTGCTGTTTGTTCTGATTCACCTTTTGTAAAACCAAGCCAGTTAAGCATCCTGACGAGAAGGTACCCTTTGGTACGTGGTTTGTATTATATTCTAAAGGAAAATTACACTGGCCTTGGTGCCGGTTTTGTAGATTTTATGCAGTTTGAAAGAGGACAACTTATTTTTAAAAGGGCTTACCTGGGATCGAGTAAAATAGGCTTTGCAATAAGAAATATAAAGATTAATGAAAAATTAGTAAAATAAAAAGCAGGTTTTTTACAAGTAGATATAAAATTAATTAACATTGTAAAGTTTAATAGTAACGCAATATGAAAAAGATAAAATCTGGAATGCTATTTTTAGCCGTTTTACTCCTTTCAACAACCTTGAAAGCACAAACCATAGATCAGGCAAAAAGCCTGTTGTATTTTGAAAAATATAAAAGTGCCAAACTTGGTTTTGAAAAATTAGTTGCAGCAAATGCCAATGATGTAGATGCAGTTTATTGGTTAGGGCAAACGATGATAATGCCAGATGATAAAACAGCTAAAGATGTGGCTAATGCCAAAGCACTATATCAAAAAACATTAATGGCCAATAGCAACAGTGCCTTACTTTTAGCGGGCATTGGGCACATTGAATTATTAGAGGGTAAATCGCAGGAGGCGAGAAATCATTTTGAAACTGCCATTAGTTTATCACAGGGTAAAATTGTATCAGTATTAAATGCTGTAGGGTTTGCAAATGTAAATGCAAAAGAAGGTGATGCAGCCTATGCTGTAGAAAAGCTTAAATTAGCTACTTCTATAAAGAAGATGACTGATCCCGATGTATTTGTAAATTTAGGGGATGCCTATAAAAAAATGGGAGATGGCGGGCAGGCTCAGCTTGCCTATGAAGCAGCCTTGGCATTGAACCCTAAATACGCAAGGGCTTCATACCGCATTGGCAAAATTTACCAAACGCAGGGAGGCACCCAGGAAGAAATTTATATGAAGTATTATAATGAGGCTATTGCAAAAGATCCTGCTTATGCGCCCGTGTACGAAAATCTATATAATCTTTATTATACAACAGATGTTCCAAAATCTGCACAATATCTTGAAAAATTTCTTGCCAATACAGATGATAACCCCAAAAACTGTTACTTACGGGCATCCATTTTATACGCACAGGCATTGTTTGCAGAAGCTGTTAAAAAAGCTGATGAATGTATTGGAGCTAATCCAACACCATATCCAAAATTATATGGTATTAAAGCTTATGCTTATAATAAATTAAAAGATTCTGTTAATGCCAAAGCCTCTTTCGAAAAATATTTTCAAATGGCTGACACCAGCTTGATTGGAATGGGCGATTACTCCACCTATGCTTCTGTGCTTTTAAAATTTCCGGGTAATGATTCTATCGCAGGCAATTTTATTGATAAAGCTGTTGCCTTAGATACCCTGGAAGCTAATAAGGTTACTTATTTAAAAACGATTGCTTTGAGTTATGAAGGTCAAAAAAAATATAAGGAAGCGGCTGATTGGTATAATAAAGTTGTTTCAATAAAAAGAGCACCTGGCAAAGTAGATTTATATAATACAGGATTTAATTATTTCCGTAGTGGTAACTACACAACCGCTATCACTATATTTAATATCTATAGTCAAAAATTTCCTGAAGATGCTTTTGGATATTATATGAGTGGAAAATCTAAATGGGGTATTGATTCATTAATGACCCAGGCATCGGCCAATCCTGATTTTGAAAAAACAATTGCAGTCGGCATGGTTGATTCCGTAAAATATAAACCACAGGTAATTGGCAGCTACAAATATTTTGTAGCCTATTATGCAAATGTAAAAAAAGATAATGCAAAGGCTATTGAATATTGCGATAAAATATTAGCCCTGGATCCAACTGATGCAGACGCTTTAAATAACAAAACTGCCTTACAGGCACCGGCTCCGAAGCAAACCAGGCCTGCTGCCACAAAACCGGCAGGTACAACAAAACCTGCAGCGGTTCCAAAAAAAAACTAAAAAATAAATCAAAATAATATTCTCCCTCTTCACTAAAACGAAGGGGGATTTTTCTTTTTGTAAACTAAGATTGTTTTTTGCTCACCCTGCCTTATTTTTGCTGTATGCAATTCTTTATTCTTCAAGCCAATAACGTGAACAACGCCTCAAATTATTTGCCTATTGGTTTACAATTAATATTTGCAATTGGGTTTATTGTAACCATGATGGGGCTTACCCATTATTTTGGTCCCAAAAGAAACACCTCCGATAAACTACAAAATTTTGAAAGTGGTATAGAAATTAAAGGAAATGCCCGTCAGCCAATGGCTATAAAATATTTTTTGGTAGCCATTTTATTTGTATTGTTTGATGTGGAGGTAATTTTCTTTTATCCTTACGCAGTAAATTTCAGGGCATTGGGATGGAACGGTTTTGCGGCTGTGGCAATGTTTGTTGGGTTGTTTATAGCAGGCTTTATTTACATCATTAAAAAAGGGGCATTGGATTGGGAAGATTAAATAATTAGCTAATTAGCCAATGTGTAATTTGCTGATGTTGGCATTGAACAAACAGAAGATGTTGTGGTTAATGAATCAGTACAACAGCAAATATCACATTATCAAATTAAACGTATGCGTCCTGTACAATATAACACTAAACTTAAAACGGTAGAAGCCCCTGAAGGAATGATGGGTGACGGTTTTATGGCTACTTCTTTAGAAAAGGTTGTTGGCCTTGCCCGTAAAAATTCTATCTGGCCTTTGCCATTTGCAACCTCATGTTGTGGTATTGAATTTATGGCAACGGCTGCCAGTCATTACGACATTGCCAGGTTTGGTGCAGAGCGAATGAGTTTCTCTCCACGCCAGTGCGATTTGTTAATGGTGATGGGTACCATCTCAAAAAAAATGGGTCCGGTTTTGCGCCAGGTTTACCTGCAAATGGCAGAACCACGCTGGGTTTTATCAGTTGGGGCCTGTGCTTGTAGTGGTGGTATTTTTGATACCTATTCCGTTTTACAGGGCATTGACCAGGTGATACCTGTAGATGTTTATGTACCTGGTTGCCCGCCAAGGCCCGAGGCAATTTTAGACGGTTTTTTAAAAATACAGGAACTGATTGGCCAGGAAAGCTTACGCAGAAGAAAGGGTGATAAATATAAAGACCTGATGGAAAGTTATGGCATACAATAATTAAAGAAAATACTAACTTCTCATAGTTAATAATTATAATAAAAAGTCTAAGCCAAAAGCTACATGTCCTTAACAAACGAATTGATACAACAAAAACTAACTGATAAATTTGGTGACAAGCTTATTGATTGGGCTCAACCTTATGGAATGTTAACATTCACTGCTCCTAAAGAGCTTAATTTAAAAGTACTACAGTTTTTATACGACGATCCAGAATTAATGTTTCAATTTTTAACCGATCTGCAGGCAGTTCATTATCCGGATAATAAAGGAGCAGAGCTGGCAGTAGTATATCATCTTCATAATTTAACGGATAATATCCGGCTTCGGTTTAAAATATTTACAGATATCAACAACCCTGATGTATATAGTGCTACTGCATTATTTGCCGCTGCTAATTTTATGGAAAGAGAGACCTACGATTTTTTTGGTGTTAATTTTACAGGTCATCCCAATTTAATAAGGATATTGAATGTAGATGAAATGGATTACTTTCCCATGAGAAAAGAATTTCCGCTGGAAGACCAGAGCAGGGTAGATAAAGATGATGAGATGTTTGGAAGAGGGTAATAAAAGTGTTGTTTATTGTCTATGGCCCGAAAGAAATATAAACAGCAAACGTTGGTAACGAAAATTATATAAATAAAAATAAATGCCCCTTTTGGGGTTAGGGTATGAGCGATCACATTTTATTACCAGAAGGAAGTATTGAAAAATTATCGACCACCCTTAACCTGGGACCTACTCACCCGGCAACCCATGGCGTGTTTCAAAATATCCTGGAGCTGGATGGGGAAAGAATTTTGAAAGCTACGTCCACCGTGGGTTATATTCACCGGGCCTTCGAAAAACTGGCTGAACGCAGGCCACTATACCAGATCACTCCGCTTACTGACAGGCTAAATTATTGTTCTTCACCCATCAACAACATGGGCTGGCATATTACCTGCGAACGTTTGTTTGGAATTACACTTCCAAAACGCGTTGATTACCTCCGTATCATCATCATGGAATTATCAAGGATATCAGATCACCTGATTTGTAATTCTATTGTGGGTGTAGATAGCGGGGCTTTTTCAGGATTTCTGTACCTGATGCAATTCCGGGAATTAATTTACGAAATATATGAAGAAGTTTGTGGCTCCCGGCTTACCACCAACATTGGCCGCATTGGTGGTTTTGAAAGAAATTTTACCAATAAGGCATTTGAAAAATTAGAGCAGTTTTTAGCCACTTATCCAAAGCAGTTAAAAGAGTTTGAAAATCTTTTTAACCGTAACCGCATTTTTATGGATCGTACCATCGGTTGTGGCGCTATCAGTGCAGAACGGGCTTTAAACTATGGATTTACAGGCCCTAATTTAAGGGCGGCAGGAGTTGATTATGATGTTCGGGTGCACACTCCTTATAGTTCATACGAAGAGTTTGATTTTAGCATCCCGGTTGGTAAAACAGGCGATTGCTACGATCGTTTTTTAGTACGTAATCAAGAGATGTGGCAGAGCCTTAGTTTAATAAACCAGGCTTATAATAAAGTAAAGGAATTTAAAGGCGCTGATGCAGAAGTTTTTCATGCAGATGTGCCAGCTTATTATCTGCCTGAAAAGAAAGATGTCTACACAAAAATGGAAGCATTGATCTATCATTTTAAGATCATCATGGGTGAAACGGATATTCCTGCCGGCGAGTTATATAGTTCTGTAGAAGCGGGCAATGGTGAGTTAGGTTTTTACCTTATCAGCGATGGTGGCAGAACACCATATCGCCTGCATTTTAGAAGGCCTTGTTTTATTTATTACCAGGCATTTGAAGAATTAATAAAAGGAGGCATGCTGAGTGATGCGGTAATAACTATGAGTAGTTTAAATTTGATTGCGGGAGAATTGGATGCGTAAAACACACCCCTTTACCCCAAATTGCTGAGAGGGAAAATGTACTGGAGTAAAATGTTAGAAATGAGTTATGAAATAATAGATCATGAAAGCATTGATGCTATAAATATTTTAGACTGTAAAGTCTATGCAAATTTTTGGACAGAGTTTTGGATTGAAAGACTTGTTACAATCCAGCGGAATGGAAAATGAGGAACAGGCAAAGAATGAAGACAAAAAATTAGAAAGAGAATTTGTAGAATTTTATAAGAATAAAGTAAGTAAATGAATATTCAATTTTCACAAGAGAAATTAAATAATGTTAGCGAAATAATAAAACGCTATCCGCAGGGCAAACAAAAAAGTGCGTTGCTGCCAATACTACACCTGGCGCAGGATGAGTTCGGTGGCTGGTTGGATACGCCGGTTATGGATTACGTAGCAACACTCTTACAAATTGAGCCCATCGAAGTGTATGAAGTGGCCAGCTTTTACAGCATGTACAATTTAAAACCCGTTGGTAAATATTTATTTGAAGTTTGCCAGACAGGCCCCTGCATGCTCAACGGCAGCGACCAGATTATTGATTACATACAACAAAAATTAAACATTGGTGCAGGCGAGACAACTGTGGATGGATTATTTACTTTAAAAACAGTGGAGTGTCTTGGTGCCTGCGGTTATGCGCCCATGATGCAGTTAGGTAAAACTTACAGGGAACATTTAACCAAAGAAAAAGTGGATGCCATTGTTGAGGAGTGCAGCAATAAAACGGCAATAAATAATTAATTTAAAAACAATAAATGTGGAAGCAATAGTACCATACCTGAATTTTAACGGCAATGCTGCAGAAGCATTGGCATTTTATTCAAAGGCATTAGATGGAAAAATTCTTCATCAACAAACTTTTGGAGAATCGCCTATACCTTCTTCGGATGAAATGAAGGATAAAATTATGCATGCAGCTTTTCAGGCGGATCAACTTTCGTTAATGGTAAGCGATTGTCCACCGGATATGTCAGTAACAAGTGGAAGTAACACCAGCCTTTCTTTAAATTTTAAAGATGCTGCAGCTATTGATAAAACATTTGCTGCATTGAGTGAAGGAGCCAAAATAACGATGGAATTGCAGGATACTTTTTGGGGTGCAAGATTTGGAATGCTTACGGACAAGTTTGGTGTAAACTGGATGTTTAATCATGATAAAGAACCAAAATAGAAAGTGGGAATAACCAATGCCATACTAAAAGTAAAAGAGCACCGCAAATCTGAAAAAATTGCTGAGGTAAATTTTTTAATTGATAGTGGCGCCATTTACAGTTTGGTACCCGGCAAAATTTTAGACGAGTTGGATATTGAGCCCTATAAAGAAATGAGTTTTTCTTTGGCAGATGGAACCATTTTAAAAAGAAAAGTTTGCAGCGCTTATTTTGAATTTGAGGGCGAAGGTGGGCCAGCACCGGTTGTGTATGGAGAAGAAGGTGACGAACCACTTTTAGGTGCAACCACTTTAGAATCTTTGGGTTTGGTATTGAATCCTTTTACAAGAACATTGCACCCAATGCGGATGCTGATGGCTAAATTGAAACAATGAAATTTGTATTAACCATATTATTTACAAGTACTTTATTTGTTGGGCTTGCACAATCAACTGATAAAGAAAAATTGACAGCAACAGTAAAAGAATTTCACCAGGCGCTGGTACAAAAGAATACAATTTCTATCAATCAGCAAACGGATAAAGCGTTGAGTTATGGTCATAGCAATGGCTGGGTAGAAACAAAAGAAGATATGATAAAAGACCTTGAAACCGGGTATATCAGTTATCAGGAAATTAAGGAAGACAGCGTTACAATTACTATGAACGGAGACATGGCCAATGTTCGTTTTTTAGGAGAATATAAAGCGACATTGAAGGGGGCGGCAGCCAGCAATTTCCGGCTGAGGGTATTGGAGGTATGGGTTAAGAAAAGTAAACGTTGGGTATTGTTTGCGAGGCAGGGTGTAAAAATTCAATAAAGAAATAATTCATCATAATCAAATCTCCTTCTGGGAGAAAGGGCTTTATGGCAAGAAAATTATTATTAGACAAAGTAAATGTTCCTGGCATCAGAACCTACGAAGTATATCGCCGTGAAGGCGGATACCGCAGTGTAGAAAAGGCCTTAAAAATGGCGCCGGCTGATATCGTGGAAGAGGTAAAAAAAAGTGGCTTGCGGGGGCGTGGTGGTGCTGGTTTTCCTACAGGAATGAAATGGAGCTTTTTGGCGAAGCCTGAAGGTGTGGCCCGTTACCTTGTTTGCAATGCGGATGAAAGTGAGCCCGGTACTTTTAAAGACAGGTACCTGATGGAATTTCTTCCGCACCTGTTAATAGAAGGAATGATCGTTTCATCTTTTGCCCTCGGCAGCAATAACAGTTACATTTATATCCGTGGAGAATATGCATGGATCACTGATATTTTAGAAACTGCGATAGCAGAAGCAAGACAAAATGGTTTTTTAGGCAAGAATATTTTAGGCAGTGGCTTCGATTGCGAAATGTATGTGCAACGTGGTGCAGGCGCTTATATCTGTGGAGAAGAAACCGCATTGATAGAAAGCCTTGAAGGCAAAAGGGGTAACCCAAGAATCAAGCCTCCATTCCCTGCCATTAAAGGCTTATGGGATTGCCCGACGGTTGTAAACAATGTAGAAACACTTGCAGCTGTAGTACCTATTTTAAATGAAGGTGGCGAAGAGTATGCAAAAATTGGGGTGGGCAAATCAACGGGTACTAAATTGATTTCTGCGTGTGGCAACATTAATAAGCCGGGGATTTTCGAAATTGATATGACCATTTCTGTAGAAGAATTTATTTTTAGTGATGAGTATTGCGGAGGAATACCCAATGGCAAAAGATTAAAAGCCTGTATTCCCGGCGGATCATCTGTTCCAATACTGCCAGCGAATTTATTGTTGACTACGGCTAAAGGCGAGAAGCGTTTAATGAACTACGAAAGCCTTAGTGATGGCGGTTTTGCAACCGGCAGTATGATGGGCAGCGGTGGATTTATTGTGTTGGATGAAGATCAGTGTGTGGTTAGAAACACCATGACATTAGCAAGATTTTACCACCATGAAAGTTGCGGACAATGCAGCCCTTGCAGGGAAGGAACCGGCTGGATGGAAAGGATACTGAAGAAAATTGAAAATGGCAAAGGTGAAATGAAGGACATAGATTTGTTGTGGGATATTCAACGGAAGATAGAAGGAAATACTATTTGCCCGTTGGGAGATGCCGCAGCATGGCCAATAGCAGCAGCTATACGTCATTTTAGAGATGAGTTTGAATGGCATGTGCTGAATCCTGAAAAATGTTTGACAGAAAATTTTGGATTAAGGCATTATGCGGATCCGATTCACGTGCCAGCTTAGTTTCACACAAAGCGAACAAAGAATACAAAGATTACTAAATAATAAAAAGGAACAAAGAATACAAAGAGTCGCCAGGTAATAATTTCACATTGTCCACTTTGTTTTTCTTAGCGTTCTTTGTGAGAAACAAAAAATGGATAATAATATATCAATTCAAAGAGAGAATGAATTATCAAAAATTGTCCTTGATATTTGCTTCCGGATTCATAAGCTCTACGGCCCTGGATTATTTGAAAGTGTGTATGAAGAAATTTTTTGTTTTGAAATAGTAAAAGAAAACATCGCTTTTGAAAGACAAAAGGCAATTCCGTTGATTCATCAAACAATAAAATTAGATGCCGGATTCAGGGCAGATTTAATTTTGGAAAATAAGTTGCTGGTTGAATTTAAATCAATTGAAATGTTGGCTGATATTCATTACAAACAGGTTCAAACATACTTAAAATTGGCAAATTTAAAATTGGGGTTACTTATAAATTTTAATGTTGTGTATTTAAAAGATGGAATAAAACGGATCATCAATACTTATTAGTTTTTCGTTGTTTACTTTGCGTGAAATAAAAATATGGCTGAAGAAATAAAAGCACCACCGGCAAATTTTAAAGTTACCATCGATAATATTACTATCGAAGTTAAGCCGGGTACAACAATATTAAACGCTGCCCGTAC
>JANYFT010000249.1 GCA_025359625.1 Ferruginibacter sp. | reverse complement strand
GCTGAAAGCAGAAGCACAATCTAAAAATGATTTGCTAACCGTATTTAAAGAATTAGGTTATGAGATCAAATTATAGAAGGATTGGCAAACATATACAGTTGGTTGATGAAAGAAATCAAGGATTAAAAGTGAAACAGCTTTTAGGACTAAGTATCTCAAAGCAATTTATTCCATCTGTCGCCAATATTATTGGAACAGATATGGAGAATTATAAAATTATTCGCCGTAATCAATTTGCCTGTAGCACTATGCAGGTAAGACGTGATAAGAAAATGCCGGTTGCTTTACTACAGGAAGTTGATGAAGCCATTATTTCACAGGCTTATCCAATTTTTGAAGTAAAGGATGAAAAGGAACTGTTGCCGGAATATTTAATGATGTGGTTTACCCGTTCTGAATTTGACAGGGAAGCTTGCTTTAATGCAGTTGGTGGTGTGCGGGGTAGTTTAGAGTGGGAAGATTTTTGCGAAATGCAATTGCCAGTTCCTTCTCCTGCCAAACAAAAAGAAATAGTAAAGGAATACAATACCATTGTAAACCGAATTAACCTGAATAAGCAACTGATACAAAAACTGGAAGAAACCGCACAGGCCATATATAGACAATGGTTTGTTGATTTTGAATTTCCGGATGAGAATGGGAAGCCGTATAAAAGTAGTGGTGGAGAAATGGTTTTTAACGAGGAGTTGAAAAAGGCGATACCAAGGAGCTGGGAAGTAAGTGATTTAGGAAATTTAATAAATTACAAAAAGGGATTCGCTTTTAAATCAGAAGATTATAAGCAAAGTGGAGTTCCTGTATTCAGAGTTTCTGATTTTACAGATAAATCAATTGATGTCACTTCTTGTCATTATTTAGATGAAGTAATAGCAAAGGAATTAGGTCAATACCAACTTAAAACGAATGACATTATTATAACGACGGTTGGTTCTTGGCCAAATAATCCAGCATCTATTGTGGGAAAGGTAATTATTGTACCTGAGCTTGCAAATGATGGATTATTAAACCAAAATGCAGTAAGGTTAAGGGCTAAAGAAAATAATAAACAAATTTTCTTATACTTCCGATTAAAAAGTAAAGAATATTCAGAGTTTGTTATTTCAGGCTCACAGGGCAGTGCCAATCAAGCTAGTGTTACATTGGATCATATTTTTAGTTTCAAAATAGTGGTACCCGATAACGATACGAATTTGTTTTCTTCACTGAATAAAGTGAATGATAATATTCTTAAAATTAATTCTGAGAATTACTATTTACAAAGAATGAGCGATTTACTTCTTTCCAAACTTGCAAAAATAGAAAATTAGAATCATTATGAGATATAAATATCAATTAATCCTTTTAGGTGAAAATGAAGAATTATTCAGCAAAATAAAAGCTGAAGTGGCGGATAAGTTTGATGACTTAAAGTTAGTTCAAGATTTACTCAAAATAATTACTAAGGAAAATATCACTGAATATACTGGGGCGGAACCGGCTTATGTGATATATTCCGGACACAAAGACAAATTAGATAAAGAGACTGAAGAAATTATCACGAACCAAAAGTTAGATGGTAATGTTGTTTTGCCGATCTATTTAAATGACTTCAGTAAAGAAATGCCGAATCTACTTTCTAACCAAAACGGTTTAAAGTTTGATAACAACATAAAGAAAATAAGCAACCTTATTTTAGAAGGCTTTGAACTTTTAAGAAAAAGTAGAAAAATATTCATATCATATAAACGAAGTGAGTCAAGCAACGTAGCAATCCAACTTTATGAGTTATTGGAAAGAAATAATTTTGATGTATTTCTTGATACGCATTCTGTAGATAAAGGAGAAGAGTTTCAGGAAGAATTATGGCATCGCATGACTGATTGTGATGTTATTTTAATGCTTAATTCAAAAGGGTTTGTAAAAAGTGAGTGGTGCAATAAGGAATTAGAAAAAGCACATCTTAAAAGAATTGGTATTGTCCACTTGATTTGGCCGGATAGCGACTTTGATGATTTTGCTCATTTGGCATATTCCAAAAAACTATCCGATAGTGATTTTGACAAACCGCTATTTGCAGATTTGTCTAAAGGGAGACTAAAAGGGGCTATATTAAATGAAATTGTCAATCTTGTTGAAAGCACAAGAGCAAGAAATCTAGCATCAAGACAGGATTCTTTAATAACTGAATTTACCCAAGCCGCTCACAATAATCATGTAGACGTAAATCTTCAATATAGCCGTTACATTACTCAAGATTTATTAAGTGGTAAAAGAATTGTTTACATTCCTACCGTTGGCGTGCCACAATCTATTAATTGTCATAATTCCGAGAGGCTAATTAAAA
>JANYFT010000134.1 GCA_025359625.1 Ferruginibacter sp. | reverse complement strand
TAGTATCAATGGCACGTTCCGGCCTTAAACCTGGCAAGTATTCAAGGAAGTATTTTTCTTCAACCGTTATTTTAAGCCCCAAACGGATATAGCAAATTCGTTGTTGAGCAGCAATCAGATGGCCCATATTCCAGATTATATTGTTGTTGAAGTAGGGGGAATTTTGTTTAACTGGTCAGTGCTTAATTCACTCACCAGTTTAAGTAAAAACCTTCTTGTTTTTTTAATCTTTTCGATTTTATTATTCATTAGCCAGAAATTTTAAATTGCAATGTAGTAGGTTTTAAGTATTTGTTATTTGCTGAATTATTTCTATTCGTGAATCAAACAAGGGTTGGGTAATTTTCATTGCCATTTCCAGAATATATGGTTCAGCTGTTTTAGGCAACCCTGATTCAAAAGGAGGTTCGGGGTTATATTCCAACAAGAGTTGAACAAGTTTAGCAATATCTTTTCCTCCTATCAAAGCTGTAAGCGACAACCCAAAATCTATTCCGGCAGAAATACCACCCCCGGTAATTCTGGTTCTATCCATTACAACGCGTTTTTCTATTGCCTCCACTCCAAACATCCGCAGCAATTCCAATGAACGCCAATGGGTAGTTGCCTTATAGCCTTTTAACAGCCCGGAAGCTGCCAACAATAAAGAACCTGTGCAAACGGCAGTAATATATTGGGCACTGGCAGCTTGTTTTTGCAGAAAAGCATGATATGTTTTATTTGTAAGTAACGGAGTGATTCCTTTTCCTCCCGGAACAAAAAGTATATCTACAAGTGGACAATCGTCGAAAGAGTAATCAGCTTTAATTGATAAACCTCCCTCTGCTTTAACTGACCGGATATTTTCTGCCACGATGTACACTTCAAAACAGGCTGCTCTAATAAAAACATCATAAGGCCCGGTTAAATCGAGGATAGTTAGATCCGGAAATAGCAACATTCCTATTTTAAATTTTTTCATTGTATGCGTGTTTTAAATGTTATTAAAATGTAGTAATATTAATCATTCAGCGCATAGCTTTTTAGTGTCTGACTATGCACCTGATTTTCAAAAGAATTAAATAGCATACTACGCATTATTATTGAATGTTTAAGTTTAATAACAAAAGGAAATTTCATTTGTAGTGAAGACATCTTGAAATGGTTTTAATTTAGCAGAAAAGTAAAGTCAGTTGTTTAACGTCCACAATAAATCAAATTTTTATGACTACTGAAGAAAATAGTATCAGTTTACATTGTCCAAAAGAATATTTATTGAAAATGCTAACCGGAAAATGGAAACCATTTATTTTCCGATATGCCGTACAGGGCCCTGTGCGGTTTAGCCAAATATTGAAACTGTTGCCAGACGCTACCAGGCAAGCGTTGACCAATGCTTTGCGTGAATTGGAAGAAAGTGGAATACTGGAACGTACAGTAGTAAAGCTGAAACCACTACATGTTGAGTACCATCTTACCGAACTGGGAATGGAATCTATTCCCATCTTTAAAGCCATTGAAGAATTGAACTTATTACCAGTTGTTCAGAACAAGTAAATTGATATTGTTTAATTTGCAATTCTTACTTGTCTGCGATGTGATACTCTTTTATCTAAAAGCCATTTTACATTTTTAAAATTTTATTCTATTGTCTTCCTTTGGCCAACAACCTTTCTGTTTGAACTAAAAAAAATTTTTATCTTACCATAAATTGTGTAATAGAAATAAGTTCTTACATTTGTTTTCAGGTTGTAAGGGCAGCCTGTTCCCACAAAAGATAAATTCACCCTTTTTACAAGTAAGTTTAAATTGTTTATTTAATTTCCGCCAAATGTGGGACATTGGCATATTGGAAATTATATGAATTGTTTAAAACCTATAACGCTACGTAAATTAAAATTTCAGGCATCATACCTGCTGAAAGAGCTTAAAAGCAATTCCACTAATTCTGTTAAAGTTGCAAATCGGTTTCTTCAAATTCCATTTTTCTCCAATAAAACTGTTAGTTGGATTATAGATCACGTTGACTCTATTCAATTAAAACATGCCTATCAGGTAATTGCTATTGAAACTGGCTTTAAAAACTGGACTGAGTTAAAACATGTGGTCATCGAAAATGATTGTCTTTACAAGTCAGGTTGTGTTGGGTTCGTTCATGCCTGGTTCAGCGATTATCTCCAGGCCGAAATTTATTTTAACAAACATGGAGGGTATTTAATTAGTTTTTGGAAAGACTTTGTCGTTTGCGGCAAAGAATATATCTCGGGGATCGGGCTCAGTCAATACCAAGAACAATGGAAAAGTATAGGATATAATTGGGTAAAGCCGGGTGATATGAAAGCATTTCATTTTCTAAAAGAAACGGCGCTAAAAAACTATCTGGCACAACAATAATTTTAAAAAATAAACTAAAAATTAAACAATGAAAAATTATTTGGGAAGAATTATCCTGCTTGTTGAAGACTATGAAAAAGCAGCAGAATTTTATGAAAAGAACTTTGGATTCAAAAGAATGTTTGATGTAACAACAGATGTTGGACAAAGGTTTTTACACATGGGCAGTGACCCTTTAGACACATTAGGTATTTGGTTTTTAAAAGCTGACACCAAAGAGCAAAAAGCACTGATTGGTAAGCAGACAGGCGGGCAACCTACAATGGTCATTTATACTACTGCATTGGATGAGGAATACCAGAAACTTAAAGAGAATAATGTAAAAATAAAAATTGAACCAGTGTTGACACCCGGATATAGTTTTTTACATTGTTTTGACCTTTATGGTAATGAAATTGTAGTGGTAGAAATTAAGGAATAAAAACTACCAATAACAAATAAGACTTCGTCGTACACATAATGCCAGCGGTGAAGTCTTATTTATTGTTTGCCATTTGATTCCTCAGATATTAAATTGTCTTTTATACATAGGTACTAAGAGTTAAATAAGAATTTAACGACTCTGTCCAATGCCCTAAACATTCAACATGTTTTATACGCAATACAAATAGTTATTATAAATTTAGTGATAATGCATGTTCATATCACCGGTACTGATAGCAACAGCATTTTTTAAATATACTGCATATAAATAACCATCAGCGCCTCCAAAATATATCAGTCCTTCTTTTATGGCAGGGGATGAAACGATCGGTCCTAATGTGTAAAAGGCATCCATCACTTTTACATTGTTAGTGTAGAAAGAAAGATCAGCTTTTTTCGCAAGCCATTGAAAATCCAATGTGTCTTTGTTCAACACGTATGCTGCATTTTTATTTCTGCTCTCCGTTGAAAATTCACTCCATTTTTTCCCTTCAGAATTAAGATCAAGCGCATACATTTTTCCCGTAAAATCTCCGAAGTAAGCAGTGGCACCAACCAGCGAAGGAGAGGAAAATACATACCCGTTTGTTTTGAACCTGAATTTTTCCTTTCCGGTTTTAGCATCCAGAGCCAGCAAAAGATACGAATCTGAAGTGCCAACATACATAACGCCATCTTTAACAGCGGCAGTGCTTAGTATCCATGAATTATCTGCAAAATATTTCCAAACCAATTCTCCGGTGCTTGCGTTTAGTGCATACATATTGGCGTCTCTTGCGCCAATATAAACGATGTCGTCAACAACAGAGGGTGAAGATTGAATCCCACTCATAGGCATTTGATCGCCTGTTTTAAATTTCCATTTTTCTGTACCGGTTTTTGCATCTACTGCATAAAGGTAAGTATCCCAACTACCAATATAAACAACACCCTTATAAAATGCAGGGCTTGTATGGATGATACCGTTGGTTTTAAATTTCCATTTCAATTTGCCATCATTTGCTTGTACGGCATATAAGTTTCCGTCGCTGCTTCCAAAGTAAATAGTGAGGTTGTTATCTTCCATATCAATGATGGGCGATGAAAGAAAATAATCCCATAGATCATCCATATACATATCATCGGGTTTCATTCCCCAATATGCTTTTCCGCCGATCCATTTTTCCCCACCCGTTTTAAACTTCCATTTTTCCCGCCCTGTATTTATATCAACGGCATAATAATAACCGTCAAAGCTTCCAAAATACACTGTATTTTTATACACTGCCGGTGATGAATGCACGGCGCCATTTGTTTTAAACTTCCATTTTTGCTCACCTGTTTTTACGTCAATGGCGTAAAGATTGTTATCGCCGCTTCCTATGAATGCCGTACCATTAAAAATAGCGGGAGATGAAAATATTTTACCAGAGGTTTTAAATTTCCATTTTATGTTTCCGAGGGTTGAGTATTCTTTAGCGGGATACACGCCGCAATGATTCCCGCAACCATGAAACATGACCCAGGGTATTGAAATTTCTGCCTGGGAATAAGCGAAGCCTGCACGGAAGAAAAAGAAGATGAAGATAAATTTTTTCATAATAGTATTAAAAATTGTGGACAAAAGAGGAAGTGCAGCAGCTTATTTAGTGTTCAAATTTTCTAAAATAACATGCACAACATCTTAACAAATTTCATAAAAATTCCTGAAGGAATAAAAGATATTGTTGGTGATGAATAATCTAAAAGGGAACTACTTACAGGGTGCAAAATTCTGGTACAAATTGAACAAAAATTATTGAAGCAGAAACCCGCTCTCAGAGCGGGTTTCTGTGCCTTATTACTTTTGGGGTAATCGAGGGGGCTCGAACCCCCGACCCTCAGAATCACAATCTGATGCTCTAACCAACTGAGCTACGACTACCATTTTTTTATTGGAGGGCAAAAATAGCAATAATTGCCGCTCCTTCAAAATTACATTTTAAAAACCAGCAAATTTTATTCAGCCGGCTGTTTTATTTTACCAGTTTTATTTTTGGAATGCAGGCTGGCTACATATTTGGTGCATTTATTACTATCCCGCTATTTCGTAGTGCCTCTTGGTGGTTATTATTGTGTTTCTTTGCACTTCTAAATTATATTATGAACTGGACAGGAAATATCATCACCATTTTATTGTCAACATTTACGGGTTGGGTAACCACATGGATAGCTATTAAAATGCTTTTTCATCCCAGAAGACCCATAAAAATATTGGGAATCACCATACAGGGAATTTTTCCAAAAAACCAACGACAGATTGCTGAAAAACTGGGACAGGTAGTTGGAAAAGAATTATTGAGTTTTGATGAAATAGAACAAAAAGTTACCAACCCGGAAAACCTTCAGAAATTACGGCCAGACATTGAACAGCATATTGATCATTTTTTGCAGAATAAATTAAAAGAGGTATTTCCAATGCTGGCAATGCTGATTGGAGAAAAAACAATGCTGCAATTGAAAGAAGCTTTTTTGCTTGAACTGGAAAGCCTTTTTCCGGTATTGATGAAAGGGTATATGGCAAAGCTGGAAAAAGACCTTGACCTCGAAAAAATAGTAACTGAAAAAGTGGCTGCTTTCTCTTCAGAAAAATTAGAAGATATTTTAAACCAGATCACCAAAAAAGAGTTTAAGTTCCTTGAATTTATTGGTGGCTTTTTTGGCTTGTTGATTGGGTTGATAGAGGTGGTGGTGAGTGTTTTAACGCGGTGAGATGTGTGCACAATAAATGGCCCACACACAATGCTACCACTCATCAATTTCCTTATTTGTTTGTAAACAATATCGGAGAACTTTGGTTTGTACAATCATCAAATAATTACTTGTATGCCATGACAAAAAAAATTAAGTGCTTTATTTTTTTCGCTATTTTTCTTTCTGCAACTACAACAACTTTTGCCCAGTTTCCGGGGGGCGGAAACCGGGGAGGGCAAAATATGAATATGGGCCATTTTTACGGGAAAGTAGTTGATGCGGCCACTAATAAGCCGATTGATGCTGCCAGTATTCAACTGATACAAAACAAACTGGATACTGTTACAAAAAAACGAAAAGATGTGATGGTATCTGGCATGCTCACCACAAAAAAAGGAGAATTTAGTTTAGAGAACCTATTGGTGATGGCCACCTATAAATTAAAAATAACTGCCATTGGCTACAAAAATATTGAGCAAAAAGCAGCCTTTGAAATAAATATGCAGGGGGCTAAAAATGGGGACTACAGCAGTTTGTTAAGTGGCATTGATAAAGACCTCGGTAATATTAAAATGGAAACGGATGCCCAGCAATTGCAGGATGTAACCATAAATGCCACAAGGGGTTTACTCACTATGAGCATTGACAGGAAAATATTTAATGTAGAAAAAAATATTACCAGCGTAGGCGGAACGGCTGTGGATGTAATGAAAAACGTACCGATTGTTAATGTGGATATTGATGGCAATGTTACTTTACGCAATGCAGCGCCACAGATATTTGTAGATGGCCGGCCCACCACTATGACGCTGGAACAAATACCAGCAGATGCCATTTCAACAGTTGAAATAATTACCAACCCATCCGCAAAATTTGATGCTTCAGGCGGAGGTTCGGGCATATTGAATATTGTATTAAAAAAGAACCGCAAAACGGGTTACAATGGTAATATAAGGGCGAGCATAGATAGTAGAGGCAAGCCGGGCTTTGGTGGGGATATTAATGTGAAACAAGGCAAAATAAATGTGTTTGCAAACGGGCAGGTCGGCTTTAGAAAAAGCATCAGTACAGTAACCACCACCCGAAAAGATTTTATCAATGATACCACGGCATACCTATCACAAACCAATGGCCCGGTTGGCAGGGGCGTATTTGGTTTTGGCCGCCTGGGGATGGATTATTTAATTGATAACAGGAACACGCTGTCCCTTTCAGGTAGTATGGCCAGGGGGCAATTTAAAAACAAGGACTATATCAACATTACCAGGGATACGGATTATGTTTCCTACACCAATTCTGATTATGGAAACAGGAGCAGCAACAGCACCTTCAACTTTAGAAATTATGGAAGCACTTTGAGTTTTAAACACAATTTTGCCAAACCCAATAAAGACATCAGTGTTGACATTAATTACAACTACAGCAAAAATGATAATGTAAACGATTTTGCCACCCAATATTTTTATATCAATTCAAACCCAAAATCGCCCCTGCAATACCAGCGTTCATCTGGTGGTGGCATTACAAAATTTTTCACCGCCCAAACAGATTTTGCTGACCCTATAACAGCTAAGATAAAAATAGAAAGCGGTGCAAGAATCGCCATCAGAAATTTTTCGAGCTTTAACGATAATTTTGTAAAAGATTTTAGCGGCAACTTTATTTCGCTGCCATTATTGAACAACCGTTATAAATTCACCGACCGGGTGCTGGCAGCGTACGCTACTTTTTCGCAGCAAATAAATAAGTTTAGCTACAATGTGGGGTTAAGGATAGAGAGTTCAAAATATGATGGCACATTGGTTACCAATGGTCAAAAATTTTCAAATGATTATCCGTTCAGTCTGTTTCCCAGCGCATTTGCAACTTATAAATTAAGTGCGAAAGAAGATATGCAACTGAATTACTCACGCAAAATTAACCGGCCTAATTTCTTTCAACTGATCCCTTTTATTGATTATAGCGACTCACTCAACATCACGAAAGGCAATCCTGCATTGGTTCCTGAGTTTACCAATCTTTTTGAATTGTCTTATCAAAACCAAATCAGCAGCGGGCAGAATTTTCTAACAAGTATCTATTTTAAAAACACAGACAACCTGATTACCCGTAACCAATATCGGGATATTAACCCTAACCCTGCGAAGTTAGATAGCATCCTCATCAGCTCTTATGCTAATGCTTCCAGAAGTTATAGTTATGGAATTGAACTGACTGGCAAAAACAAAATTACCAAATGGTGGGACCTTACAACCAATGTAAACTTTTTTAATGCCACTATTAAAGCAGGCAATATTGCAGGTGGTATCAACAGTAATCAATTTAGCTGGTTTGCCAAACTGAATAACAATTTTAAATTGCCCAAAAATTACTCCATACAATTGAGTGGTGATTACCAGGCCAAAACACTGGTTTCTCCTAATGCCGGAGGCGGTGGTGGTGGACGTGGTGGTGGTGGTATGTTTGGCGGTGGAAACCTTCCTTCTGCACAAGGTTATATCAAACCATTGTATGGTGCCGATATTGCCATCAGGAAAGACTTTTTGAAGAACAATGCCGCTTCATTAACCTTACAGTTTAGTGATATATTCAGAACAAGGCTTAACAGTACCCATTCTGAATCTGCCTATTTTGTGCAGGATTACGACCGGCGCAGAGATCCACAGGTGCTGCGTTTAAACTTTAACTGGCGCTTTGGTAAAATAGATGCCAGTCTTTTTAAACGTAAAAATTTAAAAGGAGAAATGGAAAATTTGCAAAATAACCAGCAGGGGGTGAATGGGCAGTAACCCCCGTCCCCGCCGCTGCGGGGGTAATTTGGAGAGCATGCTTTTTTTGTAGTGGAGCGCCATTCCCCAAAGGGGGGTATTTAGAGAGCCTGCTTTTTTTCGCCATCCATAATTATAGGTAATGTACTGAAAAATAGTTGGTGATTTTTTGGATTAAAATCCTTTAATTGCTTTTGTCAACTGAAAGAGGAAGCAAGCGCTGCTGGAGAGCAACTTGCTAGCAATTATGTTGATGTTATTACGATAAATAAAAGAGGCTGTTTTTCCTACAGTCTCTTTTCTATTTATCGGATAACTTTAATGGCTTAAAAAAACTCAAAGCTTAGATTTGTTTCTGAAGAAGATATACCATTTGATGAAGTTAATTCGATGCTCCTTTGTTAATCCTCTGTGCAAGTCCAGATGATTTTTCAGATGCCCAAAATATGATTCTATTCCATTGGTTGTTTTTGGTATTTTCTCATTGTCCAGATACCAAAACATATTAGGTAAGGCTCTTTTGATTGTAAGAAAGGAACGCCTTATAAATTTATGTTTATACCAGTATCTGCCAGTTTCTATTTTGTAAGATTTTTCATTTAGAAAGAGTTTGTGCTTTAGTTCCCATTGCTTTAATTGATTAATAAAATGATGCTTATCGTTATGCGTTTTAATTAAATGAATGTACCCGGCCAAAGCTCTTAATTCTTTGCCAGCATCATGGGTTGGATTGGCTGTAAGCCACAGCAGGCACATTCTTTGAATATGGACCAGGCATCGTTGAATCAGCACTTCCGGCATTACTTTTTTAATGGCTTTTAGGGTTGCTTTATAGCCATCGGTAGTAATGCTGTCTATTTGCAGGCCAAGATTTAAAAGATTGGCCAGATCTTCCTTAATCTCTTCATATCGCTCTGCATCAGAGAAACGAAACAACTGGGTATAGCTTAATAAATCATCTTGATAACATACCACACAAAAACGTTTAAAGTAAGTAGCATCTACTCTTAAATAAACATTATCGTGGTGAATGATGGGTGTTAAAGGGGCTTGAGCTAAAAAATGATAAAAGGTTCGTTGCAAGGTATCTTTTGATAAACCACTGTCTCTTTGTAAAGTTTTATAAGTCTGCCTTTCTAAAACCCATTTTTTAAACCAGATAAAGCGGTTTTCAATAGTCTGCAACTTATCATGGGAAGTAAACAGAAGGCCGCAATTTTTACATTTAAAACGCTGCTTATTTTGTTGTTTACCCCAGCCAATTACTGCCAGAGATTGACAGCTCCAGCATCGCTTTTTTTTATCTTTTTCATAAACAAAAAAAAGCTATGTGAAATGGCTTTCACATAGCTTTTGTCAAAATCAATGCTGCATTGAAGTACAGACGATTTTGCCAACTATTTTTCAGTATTATACCTAATTATACAAAATTTGAATTTGGTATAATTCTTAAAAGTTTGAGACTTGCCATTCAAATGCTATATGTACGCTTTAATAAAAGCCCCATGAAAATATTTTGTACAAGAGTGCGACGCCAATGAAGATCCACAAAGCTTCTAAGCCCGGACAACACTTTTTTACATAAAAAAGCAGTACTTAACAGTGCTGCTTTTTGCTTACGATATTTTAAGTTAATTTGCTGCCTCATAAACAAAATCGCTTCATGAAGAATTTAAATGTAAAAAAGATTTTGCCGCATGTTATCGCCATTGTGGTTTTTCTATTGGTTGCCATTATTTTTTGCAAACCAGCACTGGAACCGGGAGTTGTGATGCAGCAAAGCGATTATACCCAGGCTGATGCCATGAAGCATCAAAGTGTACTTTATAAAGAAGCACATGGCACTTACCCTTTGTGGGTTACCAGCATGTTTGGTGGCATGCCCGCTTATAATATTATTTATGAGGGTTTTTGGTCGCCGTTTTATTATGTGGACAAGGCTTTTCAGTTTTGGTTACCCAAGCCGCTTAACTTTTTCTTTTTAAGTTGTATCTGTTTTTACATTTTGTGTATTTGCCTGCGCATTAGGCCCTACGTAGCCATATTGGGCAGCCTGGCTTTTGCTTACAGTACATTTAGTCCCATACTGGCCGCTGCAGGGCATGATACGGAACTGCTGGCACTCGCTTATGCGCCGGCATTAATTGGTGGCATCATTTTACTGTTCAATAAAAAATACATAAGTGGCTTTATATTTACGGCACTGTTTGCTACGATGCACCTTATGCAAAATCACCAGCAGATCAGTTATTATACCCTCATAATAATTGGCATCATGACCATCTTTTTTGCTGTTAAATGGATAAAGGAAAAAGATACCAAACACTTGCTTAAAGCAATTTCTTTAGCACTGGGTGCTGCATTAATTGGGGCGATGATCAATGCGATTTTATTATTACCCGTGGTGGATTACGCCAAATATTCAAAACGTGGTGGTGTTTTGGTGATGGATAACAAAGCTAAAGGGGCAACAACGGGTGAAGATAAAAATAAAACTTCCGGATTGTCCCGGGACTATGCCTTTCAGTGGAGTTATGGTAAAATGGAATCTTTAAGTTTATTGTTTCCCGGCATAACCGGTTATGGCAGTCATTTTTGCCAGCGGGATGAAGAGTACAATATATTCCCAAAACTATCCGAAACTTCTAACGTAAGTAGTTATTTGCAGGGAACATTAAATATTCCTGAAGACCAGGCAGGCAATATTGCTACTAACTTATCGGGCAGTATTTATTGGGGAGACAAGCCATTTACTACCGGATCAAATTACCTCGGTGCTTCTATTTGTTTTCTATTTATTTTAGGTATGTTTTTGCTGGATAACAAACATAGGTGGTGGATTTTTACTGCCAGTGTTTTTGGTATCATACTGGCGATGGGTAAAAACATGCCGCTCATTAATAATTTTTTGTTTGACTATTTACCTCTCTATAATAAATTCCGCACGCCTGAAATGGCATTGGTTATTCCACAGATGTTGTTTCCGATTTTAGCGGTACTTACCACACAAAAAATATTAGACAATGATGATTTGCAAACACAAAAAAAATTAAGGCTTAGTGTATTTACCATGGCTGGTATTTTTGTATTAGTTGGATTGTTGTATTTCAGCCTTAATTATAGTAAAGAAAATAAAGCGAGAACAGCAGCCGTTAACACCGCTTTCGCCACCCCAGACAGCACTTTAAGTGGAAAGATGCAGGAGATCAATCAAAAGTATGAATCACTGGTTGATAATAAAGTGTATGAGAATTTTCTGCAGCAAAGCAAGGGCGATACTAAAGTTGCCAGGGCTGTAGTAACTGCCCTGCGTAAAGACAGGCAGAGTTTTTTAGGCAATGATATTTTACACTCGCTGCTTTTTGTTGCTCTTACCATTGTACTTATTGGTTTGTTTATTTATAAAAAAATAAACGCATTGATTGTTTTGATTGGCCTGCCGCTGTTAACCCTGCTGGATCTTATTCCTTTTGATGCCCATTATATCAATGAAAAAAGTTTTGATAATGCAGAAAAATACCATTCCAGTGAGTTCCCTGAAAGTAATGCTGATAAGCTGATACTTAAAGATAAGGATCCAAATTTCAGGGTATTTAATGTGACAGGTGGGGATCCTTTCCAGGAAGCTAAAACTTCCTATTATCACAATTCCATTGGTGGTTATCATCCTGCAAAACTGGGAATTTATGATGACCTTATTACCTACCAGCTGAGTGGACAGCCGAACTTTTCTGTACTGAATATGCTCAATACCAAATACATCATTCAGCCAAATCAAAAAGGTGATAATGCCATTGCGCAAATAAACATGCAGGCACTTGGAAATTGCTGGTTTGTAAAGGGAGTTAAATTTGTAAATGGCCCGGTGGAAGAAATGAAGGCTTTGAATAATTTTGATTCGAGAGATACGGCTGTGATAGATAACAGCTACAAAAATTTAATTACAGGTTTTATACCGGCAGATAGCAGTTCCAGAATAACACAAACAGCATTTGAAAATATGGCGATCAAATATGAAAGCAACAGCAATGCAGGTAACCTTGCGGTATTCAGCGAAATATTTTACAAAGACTGGAACGCTTACATTGATGGCAAACAAATCCCCATTGCAAAAGCAAACTATGTATTAAGGGCCTTATTGATCCCTGCAGGAAAACATACTATTGAATTTAAATTTGAACCAAAAGTTTACAAAACCAGTTATACTATTTCTTTACTGGCTACCTGGTTGCTGGTTGTCTTGCTGATTGCTTATGCAGTGTATGTTTTTAAACAAAACAACAAGCAAACTGCAGCATAATGACGAAGGAGGAAAATGAAATTATTTTTTTAAAAGGTGATGATTCATTGGCTGTATCGATCAATAAAAAAGCTATGGAACTCTTTTTAACGTTGCAACAATTTAATGCTGCTTCGCTGGATATAGATGCTTATTTTAAAGATTACTTCATCAATCACCATTTGGGAAAAAGGCTTTTTTTTTCTATACAAAACAGCGCCCATATTATTTACCTTGCTGTAAAAAAAACAGGGAAATTAATTGAACAGATTAACATAACAGATTATGGCGCAGGCCTGGGTACACTATATATGCTGGCTGGTATGCTTCCTTTTAAAAGAGTAGTGTACAACGACTATTTGCCTGATTGGAAAAATACCGCTGAATCTATTTGTAAGGCATTGCATATTGACATTGACAGCTATGTTACCGGTGATATTGATGCCGTGCTGAATTATGCTGCAACAGAGGGATTTACCTTTGATATCATTGCATCGAGAAATGTGATTGAACACATTTACAGCCTGCCATTTTTTTATGAAGAAATCTACCGTCAAAATCCGGCGGCCGTAATTTTTTCAACTACTTCTGCTAATTTTCAAAACCCTGCAATGCGGTTAAAACATTATTTGCTACATAAAAAAATTGAAAAAGAACAATACCTGCCTTACAGAAAAAAGGAGTTACAAAAAATGTGGCCAGCCATTAACACCGAACAATTAAATGAACTTACTATCTTAACAAGGGGCAAAGCAAAAGAAGACTTTTTAAACGCCGTTGCTGATTTTAAAAATAACAGGCCGGTTGCACCCGTATTGTTTTTACGCAGTAATACCTGTCTGCCCGATAGTGGTTATTGGTGTGAACATTTATTATCGAAAGATGAATATGCAAGTATCATTAACAAAGCGGGTTACACCATGAATTACTCGGCAGGTTATTGGGACACACATTACCAATCTGGTTTAATGAATTTGCTGGCAAAATTATTAAACCAACTGATCGATCTGTTTGGTAACAAAGGATATATTTTTTCGCCTTTTGTAAATGTGGTAGCTTTTAATAATGGTAAGTAAATATTTTAAATATTCCATTTGTAATGCTATGTAAATTAAATTTGATTGCTCACAATTTCACAATCAACCCTCATCGCTCACAATTTAAACCCTTGCTTTTCTAACACATAACATGGATCTATCTATCATCATAATAAATTATAAATCTGCCAAACTGGTAATGGATTGCGTGGGAAGTATTTATCGGCAGACAAATCAATATAGTTTTGAAATAATTATTGTTGACAACGATTCAAAAGATGATTGCGAAGAAAAAGTGATGACTGCATTTCCAAAAACACGTTGGCTGCAAACCGGCTACAACGCAGGGTTTGCAAGGGCTAACAATGCCGGCATACGTATTGCAAAGGGTGAGTACGTTTTAATATTGAATGCAGATACTATCATTACAAATGGTGCGATTGATAAAAGTATTGCCCTGATTAAACAAGCAACCAATGCGGTGGGTTGTGGTGTGCAGTTATTAAACACAGATGGCAGCAACCAGATCTCAGGTGCTCATTTTGTTAAGGGCGGATTGAACACTTTACTTCCCCTGCCCTACCTTGGTAAACTGATACGGTATTTAGGCTATCGTTTTAAATCGACCATACCAAGTGTGCAAACCATCAATGATAAAATTGAAGTGGACTGGATTGTAGGTGCGTATATTTTAGTTAAGAAAGAAACCTTGCAAAAAAGTGGTTTAATGGACGAAGATTTTTTTATGTACGCAGAAGAAATTGAATGGTGCGGCCGCTTGCGGAAGCAGGGGAAATTATACCTTTTTGCCGGGCCCAAAGTGATCCATATTGGTGGAGGCACCAGCAGTGATTATTACACCACTGCAGAAACCGAAAACAGTAAGAACCTCTGGAATAAAAAGGGCAGGCAGATAATGGTATCGAATATGCTCCGTATTAGAAAACAGTTTGGTGTGGGTTGGTTTTTATTCATTGCCGGTATTTATGTTTTTGAAATACCCGTTTTCTTTTTCGGGTTATTGGTTAATAAAATTTTTAACGGCGGCAAATCATTATACAGTTGGACAAATGTTATTGACTATGTAAAAAACATTGGCGTATTATTGCGCTATTTTTTTACCATGCTTTTGAACAAACCATTTTTTTATAAAGTAGCCTGATATCATGCAACTATCCATCATCGTCATCAATTACAATACGTTTGCACTTACCTGCAATTGTATCCAGTCAATTTATGATAAACTGGTGGATGTTGAATATGAAATTGTGCTGGTTGACAATGCCTCTGTTGAATGTGATCCGCATCTTTTTACAAAAAAATTCCCGGGCATAAATTTAGTTGTAAGTGCTGTAAACAGTGGATTTACCGGCGGTAACAATCTCGGTGTTGACAATGCCAAAGGAGATTATTTATTACTGCTTAACAGCGATACTGAACTCATCAACAATGCGCCAAAAATTTGCCTGGATCATTTACTGCAACATAAACAAGTAGGAATGGCCACCTGCCAGCTATTATATCCCGATGGAAGAATTCAACACAATTGCCGGCGATTCAGAACCATCAGTTGGGAGTTGTTAGAGATATTTCCTTTATATAAATTATTAACCAAAGCCAAAAGGGAAGCACTGATGCTGCACCATTATTTTGACCATAAAAGCTTTGCCGATTGCGACTGGGTTTGGGGTGCGTTCATGCTGTTTCCAAAAAGTATTATTCAGCAGTTGCCCAAGAAACAACTCTCCGATGATTTTTTTATGTATTGTGAAGACACGCTTTGGTGCTGGGATTTTAAACAACTCGGCTACAAAATTCATTTTTTGCCGGAGGCTAAAGTAATGCATGTGCACAAAGGCAGTGTGAGCAAAGACAAGTGGCTGAAAATACGCACCACATCAATCCGCAACCATGCTCAATTTATGAAAAAGTTTTACCCGGATTTCAGATGGTATATTTTCGCAGCTATTTATTATACCAAACAGTATGGGGCTTTGTGGATGGGGAAGATATTTAGGTGATTGGGCTAAATATTTCGTTAAAATTTATACCTGTTTAATATTTGGGTACATCTCAAATTGTCACTCAATATTTGTAGACCTGGTTAAGGTCGGCGGTAAGATCTGGCAAACTGTTATTAGCCATATCGATTTCATTAAAAAGAAGCGTGTTCACAAAGTACGATGGCGGTACTTTTCCTTTTCTGATCTGAATTTTTTCTCTCGGCAATCCGATCAATAGTCAGTTCGCAGAGGCTATTATCAATGATAAATCAAATGTCTTTTTTATGGTGCTTTGCCAATAACTTATTATCGATTTTAAGGCAGTTTCTCCCATACAATGGGTACCTTGCTCCTGCAAAAGCACCGGCATTTCAAAACTAAAACCAGGTGCTTTTTTCTAATTATGTGGAGAAAATTGAAGAAGGCCATGGGCTCCGAAGGGAGCTTTTTTCATTAGTTTATTCATACCCTTTTTTCCTTAAGTTAACGACTATGCTGTGGACACCGACCGAAGCCGAGCCGTGGTTTGTGTCCTTTACAAACCACTTACTGCTGCGACAATTGGAGTGCGCTCATCATTATTTGTCAGTTAACTTTAGTTAACAAAATAAATTACCTTTCCTGATATTTTTATAACAAGCTAAAATAACGGGATAAAATTTTATGTTTTATTTGGTGGGTATTATCATTACTTTTTTTCTTGTTTTTATCCTGGCAAGCAAAAAAAACAAAAGTGTAGCAGATAAAATTTTAACTCTTTGGTTATTTTTTTCGGGAATTAATTTGTTGGTGTTTTACATACACTTTACTGATAAGTACATAGAATTTCCATATTTTTTAGGATTTGAAATTCCCTTGCCGCTGTTACAGGGACCATTTTTATATTTGTATACATCATCCTTAACGAATCAGAATAATAATAGAAAAGCCAATGTTTTTCATTTCATCCCCTGTATAATTACCTATCTTTTATTAATACCATTTTTTACTTTATCATTTACCAAAAAAATATACGTTTATCAAAATGAAGGCTTAGGTTATGAGCAGTTAATTGCAGTAATATTTTATGCAATTATTTTTTCAGGAATAATTTATGCCCTTCTTTCATTAAAAAAACTATACAGGCATAAAAAAAATATTGAAACTCAATTTTCATATACCGAAAAGATCAACTTAGCCTGGCTTCGGTATTTAATAATAGGAATAAGCATTATTTGGCTGGTAGCTATTTTTAGCGATGATAAGTATATTTTTGCAACGGTAGTTTTATATATCTTATTTATTGGGTATTTTGGAATTAAACAGGTAGGTATATTTACCTATAATCAAAGCAATGTTGAAAGTTTAGTTCCAGTTGTAATATCTACAATTGAAACGGAAAATGTACATATAATTTCTTCTCTCAATGAGGCAACTGCAATAAAGCCTATCCCTATTACTGATACTATCCCGGAACCCAATTTTGAAAAAAATAAATATGTTAAGTCAGGCCTAAACGATTCTTTAGTAGAAAGCATACATAAGCAACTTACCGCTTTAATGCAAAATGAAAAATTATCCAAAAATCCAGAACTTACACTTTTCGAAATAGCACAAAAGCTGAATGTACATCCCAATTCGCTATCGCAGGTAATTAATTCAAAAGAACAAAGGAACTTTTACGATTATGTAAACAGCCAAAGAGTGGAAGAGTTCAAACAAATGGCAATACTTTCTGAGAACCACAAATTCACAATGCTTGCTTTAGCCCACGAATGTGGGTTTAATTCTAAAACATCCTTCAACCGGAACTTTAAAAAAGTAACAGGGCTGTCTCCAACCGAATATTTAAAGCAAGTAAATGGCTCCGCCGGCTAAGATTTTCGATGGTTCACCTTTCAGGGTAAGGTTCAAGTTGCATAGTAATTCAACACCCTTTATTATTCCTTCCATTATTATTGCAACATCATAGTGCCACCTTACAAAGTGGGGCGACCAGCACTTTATTTTCGTTCATATTTGCTAAAATTTAAAAATTAACGCAATGAAAATGAAAGTATTTTATTTGGCAGCAGCCCTTTTTACATCAATCTTTTTTTTTGGGATGCAAGAAAGAAAGAAACATTACCGATCCCGGAAGCCTGGTTCCTAAAACCGTTGACCAAAACCCCTTATTGCCATCCATTTCAATAAATGGAACACTTCTTCATGCAGAAACATTTGGGACTCCTGACAGCGCTATGATTGTGTTTTTGCATGGAGGGCCTGGCTCTGACTATGGAAACGGGCTTAATGTGAAGCAATTAGCTGACAATGGATATTATGTAGTTTTTTACGACCAAAGAGGCTCAGGGTTATCAAAAAGACAAGGAAAAGATACCTATTCTATTCAACTGATGCTCGATGACCTTACCGCCGTTATACAGTATTACCGAACATCTCCTTCTCAAAAAGTTTTCTTATTTGGGCACTCCTGGTGTGCTATGTTAACGGCCGCCTATATTAATGCCTATCCAAACAGAATAGACGGTGCAATTTTCGCAGAACCCGGCGGTTTTACAAAAGAATTATTGGACGAATATGGAGCCATGAGCAGGAAACTGGCGTTATTTTCCGAAGCCACTAACGATTTATTATACGCAGATCAATTTTTGACGGGTAAAGAAAATCAACACGAAATCCTTGATTACAAATTTGGGATTTCTTCAAGTTTTTCTTACGCAAAGGGTAATGCTGAAGGAGAGAAGGGCCCTCTCCATTTTGGAGAATCGGGGCAGTAGTGCTTAACAGTTTCGTAAAAATAGCAGACAATGAAGGCTTTGATTTCACCACAAACCTACATCAGTACAAAACAAAAGTTTTATTCTTATACGGAGAACTAAATACATCTTATGGTTTGCAGTTTGCACAAAAAGAGGCTAAATATTTCCCCAATGCACAAATTGCTGAAATAAAAGGAACTGGTCATGAAATGATATATTTCAAATGGAATACCGTTTACCCCATCGTCTTAACTTATTTAAACTCCTTAAAATAATTAAAAAATGAAAAAGATAAAAGTAGTTTTATTGATTGCCATTTCATGGTGTGTAACGAGCCAGGTTTTTTCTCAAAGTTTAAATTGGGCGAGTTTGAAAATTGAACAAAAGCATATTTTGAACATACATGTAGCTTCGGAATTTGGGATAGTATTTGGAGCCGCCTATGGGTATCAGCTTAAAACAAAAATGCCTGTTGTACTACTTGCGGAATATTCCTTCCCGTCGGGTGAAAATTTATTTGATGATTTTAAAACTAAAATCGGGGGTCAAATAAGTTTCTATAGGATCA
>JANYFT010000115.1 GCA_025359625.1 Ferruginibacter sp. | reverse complement strand
GTACGTTCCCATTGATTCCAGGTATATACATTGCCGCCAAATTCCCTTTCTGCTAATTCGTATCCCCAGTTTTTAAAAGCACCTTCAGTATATTTCATAATGTTGCCTTTATGCACAATGGTAACGCTTGGCAACTTTTGTGCAATGGCAAATTCAATGGCAGAGCGTATCAGCCTTTCACTGCCTTCCTTGCTAACCGGTTTAATACCGAGTGAGGTTGTTTCGGGGAAACGGATGTTTTTTACACCCATTTCATTGATCAAAAAGTCAAGTAGTTTTTTAGCTTGCGGTGTGCCGGTCATGTATTCAATACCGGCATAAATATCTTCTGTATTTCCCCTGAAAATGGTCATGCTAACTTTCTCCGGCTGCCACATCGGTGAGGGTACACCTTCAAAATATTTTACCGGACGAAGGCAAACATACAGGTCCAACTCCTGTCTTAACGCCACATTCAGACTCCGCATGCCGCCACCAACAGGTGTTGTAAGCGGCCCTTTGATGCTTAATAAATATTCTTTAAAAGCATCCATGGTAGCTTCCGGCATCCAGCTTCCGGTTGCGTTAAAAGCTTTTTCACCGGCCAGCACTTCCATCCATTCGATCTTTTTTTCGCCTTTGTAAGCTTTGGTAATGGCCGCATCAAAAACCCTTACTGCCGCTGCCCATATATCGGGACCTATGCCATCGCCCTCAATGTAAGGGATAGTAGGATCGTTAGGTACGTTGAGCTTGCCATTGCTGCCCATGGTAATTTTTGCTGCCATATAGTTTAATTTATACTTAATTAAAGAGTCCTAAAGATAAGTCCTGCTGCCTTTAAAAATTAACGCCACAATTCACCCACCCATTATCAAACTTTACATTCCCTAATTTTTTATAAAAATTAATAGCGGGTTCATTCCAGTCTAATACCTGCCAGGCTATGCTTGTATATTTTTTTTTCTTGGCTTCTTCAAAAAGTTTGTCAAACAATAATTTGCCAACGCCCATGCCGCGTAATTTTTCAGTTACCAGCAAGTCTTCCAGGTACATGCTCTGGCCTTTCCAGGTGGAATAGCGAATGTAGTATAAGGCTAAGGCCTGCACCGCTTTTTTGCCAGAAGCGTCAGTCTGTTCAGCCACAAAGGCCCACCAGACTGGCTTATCGCCAAATCCAGCTTCTACAAAATGATCGAAATCAACCGTTATTTCTTCTGCTGCTTTTTCATAAACTGCCAGTTCATATATCAGTTCCATCATCCGATGGCAATCTTGTTTCACTGCTTTTCTTATAATAATATCCATGGAGTGGTAGCTAAAATATAATATTGTTATTATTCAAAATTCGCATAATCAATTCACATTTCCCATCTATTTTGTTATTAAAAAAGAGGATTGTTTTTATCCGGTTAATGCATCCGGACTTAACTTGCACCCATGCAGCAATATCTTCATCTTTTAAAACACATAATAGAAACCGGGAATGATAAAAGTGACCGCACAGGTACCGGCACACGAAGTGTTTTTGGATACCAGATGCGGTTTAATCTGAGCGAAGGTTTCCCTATGGTGACCACAAAAAAATGCCACCTTAAAAGTATCATTTACGAATTGCTTTGGTTTTTACAGGGTGATACAAATATTGACTATTTAAAAGAACACAATGTAAAAATATGGGATGAATGGGCAGATGAGAATGGTGACCTTGGCCCGGTGTATGGCAAACAATGGCGTAGCTGGCAAGGAGCCGATGGGGTAGAAGTAGACCAGGTAAAAGACCTGATCCATCAGATAAAAACAAATCCTGACAGCCGCCGGATGATTATCAGCGCCTGGAATGTAGCCGATTTGCCAAAGATGAAATTGATGCCTTGCCATTGTTTGTTTCAGTTTTATGTAACGCCCCCTAACCCAATGAAGGGGGAACAAAAAGGCAGGCTTAGTTGCCAATTGTACCAGCGTTCAGCAGATGTATTCCTGGGCGTTCCTTTCAACATTGCTTCGTATGCTTTGCTAACGATGATGATTGCCCAGGTTTGCGATCTGGAGCCCGGAGAATTTGTTCATTCTTTTGGGGATGTGCATTTGTATAATAATCATTTTGAACAGGCTGAATTGCAATTAAGCAGAACGCCTTATCCACTGCCACAAATGGTAATAAATCCGGCGGTAAAAGATATTTTTGATTTTAAGTTTGAAGATTTTGAATTGCTGAATTATCAGTCTCATCCTGCTATTAAAGCGCCGGTTGCGGTTTAACTAAAATGAATATTATGACCATCAGTTTAATAGTTGCCGCATCTGAAAACAATGCCATTGGAAAAAACAATCAGTTGCTCTGGCATTTGCCCAACGACCTGAAATTTTTCAAAAATACTACCTGGGGTTTGCCGGTAATCATGGGCCGCAAATCTTTTGACGCAGTTAAAAGGCCTTTGCCAGGCAGAACAAATATTGTTGTAACTACTAATCCTGACTGGAAATATGAAACGGTTATCAGGGTTAGTAACCTGGAAGTGGGTATTCAAAAAGCTACTGAAACTAACAGCAAAGAAGCGTTCATCATCGGAGGCGGAGAAATTTATAAACAATCGATGGATGTAGCTGACATCATTTACATGACAAGGGTACATGCGCAATTGGAAGGAGATACTTTTTTTCCGGTGATTGATGAAAGCAAATGGCAGTTAACCTCCAACCAGGATTTTGAAGCAGATGAAAAACATGCTTACAGCTATAGTTTTCAGATATGGAAGAAAATTGGTTTAATGGATAATTGATAATTTTTTAATGGATAATTTAAGCTGGACATCATTCATCATTTATAACTCATCACTAATAAATTGTATTCCTCTTTTCAATTAGCAAAAAAATACTTCCGCTATTATTTTACCGCTTCCAACGGAAAGGGGCATGGCACACATTCTCCATTTGTATTCGATTTTATTGAGCATGTTTTAAACGATAAAAAAAACTATGCCTGTTATAATAAAATTGAAGCAGTAAGATCGCAATTAAAACAAGATACCACCATCATAGAAGTGGAAGATTTTGGTGCAGGTTCCAGCGTTATAAGGTCTAATAAACGTGTTGTAAAAGATATTGCCAACTCTTCTTTAAAATCCCAAAAATTTGCACAGTTGTTATACAGGATGGTGCAATATTACAAACCGGAAAATATACTGGAGCTGGGTACTTCTTTTGGTGTTACCACCGCT
>JANYFT010000108.1 GCA_025359625.1 Ferruginibacter sp. | reverse complement strand
AAAATCGATTACATAGAAGACAATGTTTTATATTTAAATGCGGTTTCGGTTCCGCTTTCTGAATTTTATAAAACTATGGTGCTTAAACAACTAAACTTTTTGTAGGTATTTTAAACTATAAAAAAGTACATAATTTTTGTTTAAATTGTTTTGCTGTTGTTGTATTTATTGGTTGTGTTGACTATTGCAAAGATCCATAGCTAAGGATTGGCCGACAGGTTTGTAAGGTGAAATTAAGAGGCTGGTGCCGGCCCATTTTACCAATATTCCATAATATTTTTTTTGCCGTATTTTTTTAAACCGTGAAATAACCCGTCTTATCTAATATTTTGGTACACTTGCCGAAAACAGGCTTTCCTTGTTTAAATTTTTATGTTTCTTTGTTTTACAAATAAGAACAAGGACCTCCTCCTTTTTATAACCCCTGATTATCCTTTTAAAAATACGCTATCTGATCCGTTGAAAATCTGCTTTTTTTTATTTTAAAAATTGACAGATGCAAAAAAAATGGTGCGTTATTTATACTAAAGCAAACTGCGAAAAAAAAGTTGCTGCTGTTTTAACAAAAAGGAAAATAGGGAATTATTGTCCGCTTAATCGTATTGTAAAGTATAAGGGTAATAAAAAGAAAATTTTATTTGAACCATTATTTCCCTCCTTCGTGTTTGTTTATATTGCCGATGCGGAAATGGCCGTGATCAGAAATATCGGATCTGTAATGAATTTTGTTTATTGGCTGCAAAGTCCGGTGATTATTAAAGATGCTGAAATTGAAAATATAAAACATTTTACCAATAATTATTCCAATATAGAACGCTCAAAAACCGCTGTTAATAATAATGGTATTTTAAGAATTATCAATAAACCTACTTTTGAGATCAAAAATGTAAGCAAGATAATTTCAATAAAAACCTTAACCTGTGAGCTATTAATTCCTTCTATGGGATATGCCCTGGTAGCCGAAACAGAAAGAGCAGATAATGATATATCAGTTTATGGTACTTATGGCACACAAAGAAGTACAATCCTCTCCTGAAAGCCTTATTATTTCTAACATAAAATAATAATCAAAACTCAATTTTTTTATCAATAATTTTTCCCCGCCCCGAATAGCGGGATCACCCTAACAAAACATTATATGAAAACATTACTACCAGTAGCACTTGTATGCTTTTTATTAGCAAGTTGTAATTTCAGAAATGAAAAATGTATTACAACAAAAAAATACACCGGAAATGCAAAACTTAAGAGTGTATATGTTATTGTAGCCGATGACAAAGACACCAGGGAGTGGTTAACCATTTACAAAAACGCCTTTATTGATTCGCTTAAAAGTAATCATTTAGAGGTGGAAGGTATTTCTTATTCTTCCGGAAATAAAAAGGCAGAGATAAAAGATATTATCAGTTCGCATCCTTCTGCCAGCAAATTTCAAAATGTATTATACATTGCAGTAGCTAAAACTACTGCCGGATATGGCACTAAAATTACCAGGCATTTGCATATAGATTTATTCGACGTTAATAATGGTAAAAAAATATGGAACGGAACATTAACATCAACAAATGACTGGTATATTTCTGCAGAGGAATATAAAGCAATTGCACAAAAACTAACTCATTCAACATTAGTTGAATTAAAAAACAACACTATTCTTTAAGAAGTTGCCGATGGCAAATACTGTAATCACAGAAATCATTGAATATGCTGATAATTTATTTTTTATGGAGCATTTTTAAATAGTTTGAAGGTTATCGCTTTTGTTTAGTATAAAAAAAATATAGTGTTTCGGCAGTGATTAGTAAAATAATTAACTGCCGGAACATTTTTTATAAAAGCAATTTATCTACAAAACATTACTGCTGTTTTGTATTTAACGGAGTAGGAGGTTGGCAAAGGACGCAACTTCATTTTTTCTATCAGGGGCCAGAAGTCAACGAAAGCAAATCCTTCTTGTTAAGCTGCTTTAAAATATTGGTATCTGTTCTTATCAAATCACTTACCAACTCTTTTTTATGGCCCTGCATTTTCATGATCTTTTCTTCAATCGTATCCGGGCAAATCAGGCGAACAGCTACCACATGTTTATCCTGGCCAATGCGGTAGCAGCGGTCAATGGCCTGGTTTTCTACAGCGGGGTTCCACCAGGGGTCAACCAGGTACACATAATCTGCTTCGGTTAAATTGAGGCCTGTGCCACCGGCTTTCAGGCTAATTAAAAAAACTCTTACGTCATCATTGTTTTGAAAGTTATTTACCACAGCCGCCCTGTCTTTTGTTTGGCCGGTGAGCCATTCGAAAGGAATATATTTTGCAGTCAGTTTTTTTTTGATCAATTCCAGCATACCCACAAATTGCGAGAACACTAATATTTTATGGTGCCGGTGTTTGCTTTCAATTTGCTCTGTCAACACGTCAATTTTTGCGGAAGCATCACCATAAAAAGCAGTGTCTTTTAGCAGGGCCGGTGAGTTGCATATCTGCCGTAATTTGGTGAGGCCCTGCAATACATGCATCGTTTCTCTTGGCAGATCTTCTTCGGGTTTGTGCAATAAATAATTACGGAATTCTTTTTCGTAGGCATCATATACTTTACGTTGCTCAATACCCATTTCACAGTAAATGATCATTTTTGTTTTCTCCGGCAACTCTGTGGCCACCTGCTTTTTAGTGCGGCGTAAAATAAAAGGGTTCACCTTTGCTGGAGTTCTGCCGCACGTTTGGTATTGCCAAATTTATCAATGGGCTGCGAATAAATGTCTTTAAAATATTGCTGGTTGCCCAACAAACCCGGACATGCAAAACTCAACTGGCCATACAAATCAAAAGTATTGTTCTCAATAGGTGTACCCGTTAATACAATTTTGTTTTTCGATTGCAGCAACCTGCATGCTTTGTACCGCTGTGAATCAGGATTTTTTATGGCCTGCGATTCGTCTAAAAAAATATAATTAAAATTGAAAGACTTTATAAAATGAATTTTCGACAACAACATGCCATAACTCGTTAACACCACATCGTATTCTTTAAACGTGTGATTATTCTTTACCCTGTTGGCGCCATGAATGGTCAATACTTTTAATGAAGGAGCAAACTTTTCCAGCTCCTGCTCCCAGTTAAAAATGATAGACGTTGGTACTACTACCAAATGGGTTTGATGCCCACGCTTTTGCCGAAGCAACAACATAAAAGCAATCAGCTGGATGGTTTTTCCTAGGCCCATATCATCAGCAAGGCAACCACCGAAATTAAATTCATCTAAAAAATTCAACCAGTTTAAACCCTGTTGCTGGTAGTGCCGAAGTTCTGCGTGTAAGCCTTCCGGTGAGCCGACGGTTTCAATGTTTTCAAAGCCTGCTAATTTGCTGTTGTACAATTCAATTTGTTGTTGTACTTCATCGCTCAACATTGCTCTTTCATACAAAGCTTGCACTGTGCTGAAGTTGATGAATGGAGTGCGGATTTTTTCTTCTTCCATTTCACCCGCTTCAAAATAAGCTGCCATTTTTTTTATCCATTCCACGGGCAACATACCCAGTGTGCCATCATCCAGCGTAACATATTTACTACCGTTCTTTAAAGATTTATGCAATTGCCGCAGGCTCGCTTTTTGCCCACCATAACGAACGTCTAAATCAGTATTAAACCAATCAAGGCCGCTGGTAACTTTTACAGACACCTTGCCCTTGTTGGCATTTAGCTTGTTCTTTTTTATTTCATTAAAACCGAATATTTTTATCTGTTGTGCTTCCCATTCTTCAAAAGCATCTAAAAACCATGCTTCCTCCAGGAACTGTTTTTTGGTTAAATAAAAAGCCTGCTGGTGCAACTGCTCTGCAAAATCAGGATGCTGTTTCAGCAGCATGGATGTAAAATTATTTTCTGCCACTTCATCACGGTCAACAATAAACGCATTGTCCTTTTGATCCCTTGCATAGAGTTGCCGTTTGCTTAGTACACTCACTTCCACTTCGCCATAGCGCATCACCGGGCTTATCATTACATGCACGCCGGCATCGGTTAAATAGATCAGGTGTTGTGGCGGCACATCAAAACCATTTTCTTCCAGTTGCTCTTTGGTGGCTGCCACGAGCCAGGCATAGTTGATGCGGATGCTGTCTTCAAGTGGTGCCAGTATTGTTTTCCTGAACTCCTCAAATTTAGAGTGATGCAGGACAACGATATTGTTGTGTGTTTTAAAATAGGTTATCACCCGCAGCAGGTCCATACTGCCTACGAGGTACAACGTAT
>JANYFT010000005.1 GCA_025359625.1 Ferruginibacter sp. | reverse complement strand
CCATCTGCCAACAGGCAAAACAAAGAAACATTAAAAGTGTTTCGTGATGCCGGAGGTTATACAGACTTCTTCCCTGCCGAAGATAATTATCCTGCACAGTCAGCACTTTTAAAGAGAATAACAAACCTTGATTGCTTTGGCGAAAAAGAAGAAGTATTTCAACGACAAATAAAAACTTCGTTAGGTAATACATTGAAAGTATTGCAGCCATTGGTTGTGATTGATGAAGGACACAGGGCTTATGGAGAGAATGCAAGAAATACAGTTAGAAACTTTAATCCTTCTTTCATTCTTGAATTGAGTGCAACGCCACCAGAAGAAAGTAACGAACTGGTAAAGATAACCGGACGGGAATTGCATGAGGAAGAAATGATAAAACTGGATATTCATCTTACCAACAAAACAAGCCTTGACTGGAAAGACACTATGCTGGCAAGTTTTGAAAAACAAAACCAGTTAGAAAAATTAGCCAAAGAATACGAAGAAAATACAGGCGAATATATCCGCCCTATTTGTTTGATACAAGTAGAAAGGACAGGCAAGGACCAACGTGGTTCAGATTTTATACATGCAGAAGATGCTAAAGAATATTTGATAAAACAATGCAATGTTCCTGAAACTCACATTGCCATTAAGAGCAGTGAGAAAGACGACATTGAAGGCATAGACTTGTTTTCAAAAAGTTGTGATATTCGTTACATCATTACCAAACAAGCGTTGCAGGAAGGTTGGGATTGTTCGTTTGCTTATATACTTACCATCTTAACCAATCCGGGTTCGGCAACAGGAATTACACAGTTAGTCGGTAGAATTTTAAGGCAACCAAAAGCAATCAAAACAAAAGTTAAAGAATTAGACGAGTGTTATATTTTTACATTCAAACCCAATGCAAGCACATTGGTAAGGGAAATTAAAAACGGGTTGGAAGATGAAGGCTTAGGCGACATTGCAGGAAGATTAGTAAATGATGAAGGCGGCGAAGGAATAGACAATTTAAAAGACAGAGAAATACAATACCGTCCGGGCTTTAAAAAGTTTGAAGGCAAAATTTACCTACCAAAATTTGTAATACTGGAAAAAGATAGTTGGCGGGATTTAATCTTTGAAGTAGATATACTAAGTGAAATTGATTGGACGAAGATTGATATTTCGGAAATAGCTGACAGGACTTTGACTGATAAAAAAAGCAAAGAACAGGAGCTGACTTTAGGTTTGAGCAAAGAAGAGAAAGAGTTCTTAGAAGAAACCGGCGATAGAATAGAAAGAAAGGGAACTTTAGAAATTGATGAAGCATTTTTAGCAAGACAAATTTCGGAGATTGTACCTAACCCATGGATATGTTACAACTTAGGCGACAAAGCAATTGAACTGCTTTCAAAGAAGTATGACAGAGAAACCATTGCTTCTAATTTCGTTTTCATTATTGAAGAACTGAAAAAGATTTTAGAGAAACAGAAAAATATATTTGCTGAAAGTGTTTTTAAAAAACTGGTTAATAAAAAGCAATTGCATTTCTTTTTAATCAGCGACAAAGGAGGCTTTGTGTTGCCATCAAGGATAAAAGTAAAAAGCAATAAACCTTTGTTCAATGAAAGAACAAACACAACAATTCAAAAATCTTTGTTCGATTATGTACCTGAAGAAAATATCAACGAACTTGAAAAGTCTGTAGCCATTTACTTAGACGAGCAAGAAAAATTATTATGGTGGTATCGCAACATGAGCAGGCAAGACTATCACATACAAGGCTGGAAGAAAAATAAAATCTATCCCGACTTTGTTGCTGCCAATAAAAGCAAGACAAAACAAGAGGATTACGACACCGTTTTTGTTTTGGAGACAAAAGGTATTCATCTAAAAAACGAGGACACAAAATATAAGCAGGACGTTTTTACTTTGTGTAATGAGTTAGGTGCAAAGAAAGCATGGAAAGAATTGTTTGATGAGTTCCCCGACCATGACTTTGAATTTCAGGTTGTGTTTGAAGACGAGTGGCAGAACAAAATAAATGCGATGATGCAATTATAACACAAATAGGAAGGGTTGAATATTAGCTGCTGCATAAATCCAACAAAACCCTCTCACCTTAACAACAAGATCTCCTCCAGCATAACCCTTTCATTACTCAACCGGGGAATCTTGTGCTGCCCGCCCAGCTTGCCTTTGTTGCGGAGCCATTGGGTAAAGATGCCTTTGCGTAAAGCGTGTACAATGGGTAAGCGTAAGGCAATATCTTTATGCCGCTTGGCCTCGTAATCGCTGTTGCTGTTTTTTAACGCCGTGTCAAGTTCAATGGTAAACTGGTGCAGGTCTTTGGGTGCTGTATCAAATTCAATCAGCCATTCGTGCGCACCATTGTTGTCGTTACAAAAATATACTGGAGCTGCGGTGTAATCATTTACAACTGAATTAGTTTTTTCTGCAGCAACAGCAATGGCTTTATCGCTGTTGTCAACAATCACTTCTTCACCAAAGGCGTTCATGTAGTGTTTAAGCCGGCCACTTACTTTTATTTTGTAGGGATTGATGGAAGTAAACTGTATGGTATCACCAATCAGGTATCGCCACAACCCCCCCGTGGTACTAATTACCAGGGCATAATTTTTTCCGGTCACTACATTTTTTAAACCGGTCGTTTGTGGGTTGGCTTTGCCATATTCTTCTACCGGCATAAACTCATAAAAAATGCCATGTTCTGTAAACAGCAACATGCCATCATCATCCGGGTTTTGCTGGCCAGCAAAAAAGCCTTCACTGGCATTGTATATTTCCAGGTAGTTTATTTTGCCGCCGATGATCTTTTCAAACTGCTCCCGGTAGGGCACAAACGAAACGCCGCCGTTGATATATAGCTCCAGCTTGGGCCACACTTCTTTTATTGTTTGCTTGCCTTTTATTTCGAGTATCCGTTTTAATAATAACAGTGTCCAGGTAGGCACGCCTGCAATAGAAGTTACATTTTCTTCTGCCGTTATGGTGGCCAGCTTTTCAATTTTATTTTCCCATTCATCTAGCAAAGCAATGCTTAGTTCTGGTGTTCGCAACCATTGGCCCCAAAAGGGAGAGTTCTGCATCAGTATGGCACTCAGGTCGCCATATTGTATATCTATGTCGTCGTTTAATTTACAGAGTTGGTGAGAGCCGCCAATAACAAGCCCCTTGCCGGTAAGCAAATCGCTGGAAGGAAAATTTTCATAGTAAGTGGTGAGAACATCTTTTGATCCCTTAAAGTGGTTGTCGGTTAAACTCTCTTCACTAATGGGGATAAACTTACTTTTGGCGGATGTGGTACCACTGCTTTTTGCAAACCAGTTGATGGGCGTATTCCATAAAATGTTTTCTTCGCCCTGCATCATCCTTTCAATGTATGGCTTCACATCTTCATACTCCTGTATGGGAATATTCTTTTTAAAATCCTTTACCGTAAATAGCCTGGAGAAATGATATTTTTTTCCAAACTCTGTGTATTGTGCAGCAGTTACCAGTTCCTGCAATACTTCCCGCTGGCTTGCTACCGGATGGTTGCTCCAGTTTTTGATGCGCCAAAAACGCATACGTGCAAGCCTTGATATGGTGGGGGAAAGCAGCTTCATGTACTGGCAAGATAAAAAACTTAAATGACTTGTAAAAGGTATTTAATGAATGGGCTTATAATAACGTAAACAGATAAGTGAAACGAAGGCTGTGTGTGGGATAGCAACAGAAATACTTTTAAGGCACGAAAAAAGATCGAAGCGCCCCGTTGGCTAAAGCATTCCGGACGGGGATAGCCCGGCCTCATGTGGAACTTGGGGAATCGCAATAATAAATTTGTGGACTAAACAGATCGGTGATACTAAAAGGCTAAACAAATTATATCCCTTCTAAAGTTTCCGGAATATCGGGTATAGCATCCATGGCATTCCTGGCATCTTCATGTAAATAATCTTTTCTTTTTAATTCAAAGTTTCTGCCGAGGTACAATCTTCTTACCTGTTCATCGCCAGCCAATTCTTCGGCGGTGCCATGTTTAAATATTTTTCCGTCAATCAAAAGATAGGCCCTGTCGCAAATAGAGAGCGTTTCATTTACATTATGATCGGTAATTAAAATACCTATATTCCTGAATTTTAAGCGGGCAACAATGGCCTGGATATCTTCAACCGCAATGGGATCAACACCGGCAAAGGGTTCATCCAATAAAATAAATTTAGGGTCAACGGCCAGCGCCCTGGCAATTTCTGTCCTTCTTCTTTCGCCACCACTAAGGGTATCGCCATTATTTTTTCTCACCATTTGTAACCTGAATTCATCCAGCAACAATTCCAGCTTATCCCGTTGTTGAAGCTTGTTAAGTTTGGTCATTTCCAGCACCGCTTTAATATTATCTTCCACGCTTAGTTTTCTAAAAATGCTGGCTTCCTGCGGCAAATATCCAATGCCCATTTTTGCCCTTTTGTACATGGGTAATCTGGTAATGTTGATATCGTTTAAAAACACTTCCCCTTCGTCTGGTTTTATCAAACCAACCACCTGGTAAAAAGACGTGGTTTTTCCTGCTCCGTTCGGACCCAGCAATCCTACAATTTCCCCTTGTTTTACGGTAAAGGAAACTTTATCAACAACCGTTCGGCTGCCGTATATTTTTACCAGGTCTTTTGTTTGTATAGTTAGGCTCAAAATGTTATGTTTCTAACAAAATTAATGTAAACCATTATAAGCGCTGTTGGTCATTTATATTTAACATCAGTTTGTGCTTTATGGGTACTTAAGTATGTTTGCAGATATTTAGCACAACATGAAAGTTACAGAACACATTTCGCAGGCAACAAATACGCTGGTTTCTTTTGAAATTTTACCACCACTTAAGGGTAAAACCATTCAGTCAATTTATAATCATTTAGATCCATTAATGGAGTTTAAACCTTCGTTTATTAATGTAACCTATCACCGTAGCGAAACCATGTTTAAAAAGAAGGCAGATGGTACTTTTGAAAAAGTGGAAGTGCGTAAAAGACCGGGCACAGTGGCTATATGTGCGGCTATAAAAAATCATTATAATATTGATACGGTACCACATTTAATTTGCGGTGGGTTTAGTAAAAGAGATACCGAAGATGCATTGATAGATCTTAACTTTTTAGGGATTGACAATGTTTTGGTGTTACGGGGTGATGCTGCAAAGAACGAAGCTAATTTTGAACCGGAGCCGAATGGCAACGCTTATGCGGTTGATCTTTTAAAACAAGTGGTGAATTTAAAAAATGGGATTTACCAGGAAGAAGACATAAAAAATGGCGGCAAACCAGATTTTTGCATTGGCACAGCAGGTTATCCTGAAAAACATTTTGAAGCCCCCAATTTGGATACCGACCTGATGCATTTAAAAGATAAGGTGGATGCTGGTGCAGATTATATTATGACTCAAATGTTTTTCAACAACCAGAAATTTTTTGATTTTGTACAAAACTGCAGAGCAATAGGCATTAATGTACCTATTATCCCAGGGCTAAAACCAATTACCAATAAAAAGCAACTCACCATGTTGCCCAAAATATTTCATGTAGACATTCCTGCTAATTTATCTAATGCTATAACTACTGCAAAAACAGATGAAGATGTTGAGCAGATAGGTACAGAATGGCTGATACAACAATCAAAAGAGTTAAAGGAATTTGGTGTGCCGGTATTGCATTATTATACCCTGGGAAAGCCAAAAGTTATTTATAATGTAGTAAAAGAAATATCATAAAGTTGTGGTGACTTGGAAAAGGAGTCTATTTTTTTTGCGGCCGCAGCTTTTGTTGTAACTGTAAAAAGAATGTTTAAAAAGATTTGTAAAAATAGTTAAAGGATTTTCAACAACTTATCAGGATTGTTAAACGATTTTAAGGTTCCTATATTATATTTGTCATTCACGCAAGTTTCTTACAACAATATGTTCAATTTAATACTCTTTGGCCCACCGGGCAGCGGAAAAGGTACACAAAGCGAAAAACTGATTGCCAGGTATGGTTTAAAGCACCTTAGCACCGGCGACTTGCTGCGCAGCGAAATTGCCCAGCAAACCCCGCTTGGGTTAGAGGCAAAAAAGATTATGGATAAGGGCCAGTTGGTTCCTGATGAAGTAGTGATTGGAATGATAAGTTCTGCATTGGATAAAAATCCCGATGCAAAAGGATTTTTATTTGATGGCTTTCCCCGGACAGATAAACAGGCCGAAGCACTTGACAAACTGCTGGAACTTAAAAAAACAACTATCGCAGTGATGCTTGCATTAGATGTTACTGAAGAGGAGCTTGTAAAAAGACTGGTAAAAAGGGGTGAAACAAGTGGCAGAAGCGACGATAATAATGAAACGGTAATAAGGGCAAGAATTGCAGAGTACAATAGCAAAACGGCTGCTGTAGCAGAGTATTATAAAAGTTTTGATAAGGTAGTACTTGTAAAAGGTGAAGGTGGTGTAGATGATATTTTAGGTGGATTGTGTAAAGAAATAGATGGCAGAATAAACCAATAACGTGAACAAGGACTGTCTCATAGCTACGTCCGGTCAATATTTTACAACCACCTAATTATACCGAAACAGTAAACTTAAATAACAACAATTGTAAAAAGCAAGTCGTTCCGGCTTGCTTTTTTGTTTTACATTGTGGTAATAAAAAACAATTGTATGAACCTGGATAAACTTAGTTTCCTTTCCACTTCATTAGTGCCGCTTTTAGAAAGTTTACCTGCAGCTGCTGTTGGTAAATGGGGTAAGATGAATGGGCAGCAAATGGTGGAGCATGTGGCCGGTTTCTTTAAGGTATCTAATGGAAAAATAAAATTCCCCCTGATAACACCGGTTGAACATTTACCAAAATATAAAGAATTTTTAAACAGTGAAAAAGAATTCAGGGAAAATACCAAAGCACCTGTGTTACCAGAAGAACCGCTGCCGGTAAGGTTGGCAACAATGCAGGAATCCATAGCCGATCTTGATACAGAAGTAAAAGGGTTTATAAGTAGATTTAGTAATGATGGACACCAGTTAGTAATGCACCCTGTTTTTGGAGACCTTAATTTTGAGGAGTGGGTGTTGTTGCAT
>JANYFT010000415.1 GCA_025359625.1 Ferruginibacter sp. | reverse complement strand
TTTGATGTTATTACTTACAAAAGGAACACCGCCAATTTCCAGTTTTTCTGAGGTTGAAAAAAAGGTCATGTTTACCGGGTAGTTGTACAAAGAATTTACCAGTGCACCTTTTTCGATAATGAGGTACTGCAGCCCTTTTTGTTTAGCTTCCAGCGCACAGGCAAGCCCGATAGGGCCTGCACCAATTATGATGATGTCGTAAATTAATCTCATGTTTGTTTGTGTTAATGATGGACTGAGTTTTTTGCGTGAGGGATAGGAGCGGAAATACTTTTTTGAGGCACGAAAAAAAGATTGCAGCGGATAGCCCGATCCGCCGCGGCGGACACGCCCTAATTTAGCTGTGCATCGAATATAGTTTCATCAAAATCCATATTAGTATAATCTTTTACCACATTGTATAGCGTATCTCTTTCAACTGGTTTTCTTTTTACCTGTTTTATTAACGTTACCAGTTGCTGTGTGCTCATGGCGGGAGTTTTTTCTTCACTGCCAGCCATAGAATATATTTTTGTAGAGTCGTCAATGGTGCCATCAATATCATTCACTCCAAAAGATAAACTTAGCTGGGCATTTTCCCTGCCCAGCATAGGCCAGTAGGCTTTAAGATGTGGAAAATTATCCAGGTATATTCTTGCAATAGCGTAAAGCCGCATATCTTCTGTGATGGTTGATTCTGATACATAACTCATATCATTATCCTGGTTACGGAATTTTAAAGGAATAAAGGTGTTGAAGCCTCCGGTCTTATCCTGCAATTCACGTAACCTTCTCATGTGGTCAATGCGGTGTTGGTATTTTTCAATGTGTCCATACAGCATGGTGGCGTTGGTGTGCATGCCAAGGTTATGCGCTGTTTCATGTATCTGTAACCATCCGTCGCCATCTACTTTATCTGCTGCAATTTGCTCTCTTATTTCGGGGGCAAATATTTCTGCACCACCGCCTGGTAAGCTATCTAACCCAGCTTCATGCAATTGTTTCATGCCTTCTTCAACTGTAAGTTTTGCTTTCCGAAACATATAGTCTAATTCTACTGCGGTAAAAGCTTTTACATGAAGACCGGGCCGGTGTGCTTTTATCTTTTGCATCAGTTCAATAAAATAAGCCATGTTCATTTTTGGATGAACGCCGCCAACTATATGCACTTCGGTAATAGGCTTGCCGTCATAGCTTTTTACAATGTCCAGCATCTGGTCGATGCTTAGTTCCCATCCTTCTTCTTTTTTTGCATACAGGCGGCTGTAAGAACAGAATTTGCAGCTGAAAACACAAACATTAGTTGGTTCTATGTGGAAATTGCGGTTAAAATATGTGGTATCACCATGCAATCTTTCCCGGATGAAATTGGCCAGAGCCCCAACAAAAGGCAAACTTGCTTTTTCAAACAATGCAACACCTTCTTCATCAGATATCCTGATTTGTTGTCTTACCTTTTCAGCTATTTTTTTAAGACCCGGATCGGTAGTAGTATTTATTAAAGTGTCAATAGAAGTACTCATTTCTAATATTTTGTGTAAAGTTACCGGAGGCTTCTCTTTAAAACAAAAGAGGCTGCCAATTGTTGGGCCGCCGCTTACTATAAGCACAATTTAAATAACTATCCAACCCCGAGGGCAGTTTAGATAACGCTCTTAAAACTTTCTTCAACCGCTGACAGGGTTTTCAACCGCTGACAGAGTTGTAAGGAGAGTAAAATTTATTGATAAATGTATAGGATAAATTAAATAGCGGATAGTCATTCAATTTTAAAGCTTAATGATCTTTTGTACAATTGTTTTATTGCTGTAAACCATTTTCAGGATATAAATCCCTTTTGCCTTATCATGCAGATCAACAGTTATTTCTGTATTGGCATTGCCGGTGTACCATTTATCCCAAACCAACTGCCCTGCTGAATTGTACACTTGTGCCGCTTTTAAATTAACCGGTATTTCATAATGGCGAATCAGGAATGTATTGCTAAAGGGATTTGGATAAATGAGGTAACCCTGCTGTTTCAGTTTTTGCGGCAGGGTCTTGGCATAGATATTTATATTATCTATCCAGATATTATTTTGCTGATTGCTTTTAGCTGTAAAGTACACCTGGAAATTATCCTTGCCAGTAAAAGGAGAGAGGTAAAGGTTTATATTTTTCCAATCGCTGTTTACTGGTATAAAAGAAACCAGGTTGGGAGAGTTCGGATCATTGACCGTTTGTAAATTTTCGCCCCATTTTTTCCATACCGTCTGGTAGCTGATGCCACAGTCTTTTGTTACCTGCACTTCAAGCGTATCTAGTGGAAATAGGGTAGCACCCGGGTAAGTAGCGCCTTGTTTGTAGGCCATGTCGAATGAAACAAAAACAGAATCGTTGCTGGTGCTATTAGTAATTACCGGTGATATAAATTTATCGGTATTATTAGACGCAGCAGAAGTGAAATTATTAATTACCATCGCCCCATTGCCGGTTCTTGCATTCTCTGCAGATTTTTGCCAGGTGGTTAAACCATCGGGATTAATTATTGCCCAATTGGCTGGAGGAAAGTTGGCGCCTTCAAAACCTTCGGCCAAAGGAAGGCTGGGCTGTATACCAGCAATTACAAAACTTACTTTCATTGTATCGTTCAGTGTATTAGCATCCCCGGTGCCGCGGGCAGTAACAGGTTGCAGGCTAAATACATTAATAGTATGGTTGCCCGCTGTTGAATTAAAAGCGTTTAGCGTAATATTTTTTTGTTCATTCGGTGCAAGCGAAATAACTTTTACTATTGTGGTATCTGTTAATCCATTGTCTATATTGTAAGCTATTTTAAACCCTGTAATGGTATCGGTACCTGCATTTAAAATTGTTACAACAGGCTTGATGGGGCCGGTGCTGCAATTAACAGGTAATGGCTGATTAACCGCTACCAATTTAAGATCTCTTTTAAATTGTGCGGTAATATTAATATTATCAATGAAAATATTATTTCCATAATCTGCTGTATTTTCAAAGGCAACAATGATGGTGCCACTGGAAGTAAATGAGGGGTCCAATACTATTCGCTGGGTCTTCCAATCTGTTTCTGCCGGGTTTAAATAGGCAGCCGGTAAAGAACCTGCTGTAGCGAGCTCTGCACCACTCTTATCAAAAATGGCGGAAAAAGTATTGCCGCAATCCGTCGAGATTTTTACCTGCAACCGGTCATTTACGCCTTCGTAATTTTTATGGGCAAGATCAAATGAGATAATAACAGAATCAGCACCCAATACATTTATTGCAGGGCTTTTTAGCGCATCTGTTTGCCCCGTAAAGTCGGTTGAAAAATTATCAATAAAAGCAGCATAGCGGCTATTGCTTCCGGGCTCCTTTCTTACCCATGTATTTGCAGCATCAGGATTTAGAATCTCCCAGTTTAATGGTGCAAATGGCAGGTTTTCAAATCCTTCCAGTAAAGGTGTTTCAACTATTTTATTAATTGTAAATGTTTTACTGATAGTGTCATTTAATATATTTTCATCGCCCTGTCCCGAAGTACTTTGCGGATCGGCAGTAAATATTTTAATGGTGTTGATACCTGTTTGTGCCATTAAAGGATCCAGGGTAACAGTGTCGGTTGTAGCCGGTGCAATTGTTTGTGTAAAATTTTTATAAACTGCTGCGCCATCATTCAAACTGTATCCAATTTTGAAAGCAGTAATAGTTTTTTGGCCCTTATTGCCAATAATTAATTGTGGGGCGGCAACATAAGGGGAACACTCAATATTCGTTGGAGAAAGGATACTGACAGGGAATATATCACGGTCGGTTTGTTGATAAATATTAATGTTATCAATAAAGATATTATTGCCATAATCACCGGTATTTCGAAAGGCAATTATAATTTTTCCAGTAGATAGCAGCGCCCCTCCAATTGTTATTTTTTGATTTTTCCAGTCGCTGGCTTTTGGGTTGGTATAGCGCAGGGTGGAAGATCCTGCTGTTGATAAAATGTTACCGGATTTGGTATAGATCCATGTCCAGCTGGCACCGCAATCATTACTTACCAGCACACTTAGCGAATCGTTTGCCCCCGGATAATTTTTATGAGCCAGGTCAAATGTTATGATAAGGGAATCGGCGGGAAATACTAAAAATTTGGGCGTACGTAATTCATCTTTCAGGCCGGTATTATTTTTACTAAAATTGTCTATGAAAACAGAATTGGTGCTGTTATTTCCCTGGTTAACCTTTGCCCAGGTAGCATCCCCATCAGGATTATACAATGACCAGTAATTTGATGGGAAAGGAAGGTTTTGGAATCCTTCAAATGCAGGTAATGCTATGCCATTTGAAATGCTGAGGGTAGTTGTTAAGGTATCGTTGGAAGGTACCATGTCGGCGGGTGTGCCATTTGCATTGTAACAGTAAAATTTTAAAATGTAAGAGCCTGTTGTGGCAGACAGTGATGGAAAACTTACTATCGTTGTTGTTCCAAAAGCAAGTCCCGGAGCAGCAAAGGTAACATGCACTGGGGTTTGGGCTACCCCATTTACCAGCAAACCTACTGTAATTGAAGTCAGTTTATCAGTACCATTATTTCTTATCCTTACTTTTGGAATGATAGCCCCAGAGCAGGATAATACAGTTGGATAGGCAATAGATGTGCAACCGGCAACTTCTGCACCTCCGGGATTTATTGGCTCTACCGGAGAGGCATCCAGGGTAATGGCGCCAGAAGGAGGTGTGCCTCCGGCAGATGTTTTTAAACCGGCCCTGGAATTATCCAGTATCCATTCCATTCGCTCCACCTGCTTTTTTGTAAACATGCTATAGCAGTTGTCTGCAGTGTAATCCATATAATTCTGATACATTTTGCCGGGTGCTACAATGGCACAATTATCAGTTACCGTACCCAAAAGACAAGTGGTAGAGTTAGCTCCCTGGTTGGGTGTGTCGCCAATATCAGCCACGGTATTTCCCTGCCCGGCATCATTAAATAAACCCGCCGGTAACACCACGGCCGAACCTGCATCTGCTAAAGACCGGAAATCATCACCGATGCAGCCATCATCGTCTCCCCAAATATGGTATAACCCAAAATAATGGCCCACTTCATGACATAGCGTTCGCCCCCTGTTATAAGAATTTGAATTGCAACTACTAATTCCAAAACTGGTGTAGCTACAAAAAATGCCATCATCTGCAGCAGGCCCGGATTGGGGAAACTGGGCATAGCCTAATAAGTTTTTGCCACTCACATCTTCGCCCACCCAAATATTCAAATACGAAACCGGGTCCCAAACATCTGCCCCACCCTGGGAAGTTCTTTTAATAGGATCTACCATAAGAGTTACATTTGATCCGGTCGAATTTTTAACCCTGTCTATGCCATTACTTAAACCTCCACCAGGGGTTCTTTTAGCCAGTACAAATTTTATTCTTGTTGAATGGCCACGAACCGGATAAAATGCTACGGCATTTGTGCTGTCGGCGTTAAGGCCTGCATAATCAATATTTAATTCGTCAATTTGTGATTGTATTACCGCATCTGTAATTAAATAAGGGTTGGGTAACACAATGTGAAAAATTACCGGAACATTTATTATATCCTCTACGTTGGCAGGACGAAAATTATTTGAGTTATTATTAGTAACCGCACCTGAATGAAGTGATGTTTTTTGGGCAAGTGCTTTTGCGGCCGGGTTGGCCTGTAAATATTGTTTCACCCTTTCCATGGTATAACACCTTGTAATGGCAGCAACACGATCTTGCTTTTTTTGTGCTGTTGAAATTGATGGCAAGCTTAACACAATAACAAAAAACAAAATAACTTTTTTCAGCATGGTAAACTTTTGGATCATCAAATATATAAGATATTTAAACCCTTTTGGCTTTATGGAGAAGGAAAAGCTGATTTATGTTAAACAAGATATATTATCTATGATCTTTGGATGAGTTATTTGTTACTATTGGTTAGTTCATTTGGGATATTTGTAGCCAGAATGAGCCAACCTGGCATCTTTAGTTCGGGCTCCTTCCCAAACCAACATCCTCGCGAGCCTGTATGAAACTTGCTGGGAAGAAGGTATTATTGAACATGTGAGATTAAAAAAACTGAATTGTTTTCAAGGATCGCTACAGACATTAGAAATTGAAACCATCATAACAGCACAGTTTGCAAGTGCATCTATAAAGGCATGGCTTCACAAATAGTACTTGTGCAGCAATAATTATTATCATCAATTGTTCAAGTCTACATTACGCTATTGAGCTATAAATCTTATCTTCAACTTCTGTTTTTAATTAAGCATTTGTATCAACCTGACGGTAGGCTGTTGCCATGCCTTCACAAATGATTCAACTTTAGCGGTCATTGTAGGGGGGCACTCTAAAATTTTAAAGATGAAAAATATACCAACCCTTTACGAATGGGCGGGAGATATGCAGACATTTGAGACTTTGTTTACTAAATTTTACGACAAGGTTTTGAAAGATGATTTGTTAGGCGAAGTTTTTAGAAATATGTCTTCTGAACATATCAAACACGTTTCACATTTTGTAGCAGAGGTTTTCGGTGGTGAAAAATTATACACCATAGAAGACAAAGGAAGTCATTCAATTATGATCGGACATCATATTGGCAAAATGCTAACTGAAGAAAAACGCAGGCGTTGGGTGCATTTGTTGTTACAAACAGCAGACGAAGTAGGTTTAAAAAGTGACCCTGAATTTCGTTCTGCTTTCGTGGGTTATTTAGAATGGGGAACTCGTATCGCTGTTATCAATTCCCAACTAACTGTAAACCCAATGGAACAAAATGAACCAATGCCAAAATGGGGCTGGGGAGAAACAGGTGGACCATATAACCCAAACGAGAATTTAAAATAAAAACCCTTCCCAGCAACCTCCGAGCCTGTGTGAAAACTGGTGATGTTGCGTATTACGGAACGATAATAAGTTTCAAAAAAGCAATCATGCTTAAGATGCTGCCTCTTAATTTAAACAAAGCGTAATGCAACCTGCCGCAGCTTTTTCCTCACCCATGCTCATTTGAAACGCTGGTTGAAAAAATAAAGAGAAATACAATGGTACTATAAAAACATTGTGAAACGTAAAGGAAAATTAAAAAGGTTTTAAATAATTAAAATGTAAAGCATTATGAAAGCAACACCTGAGCACAACGAGCGTATGTCAAAAACTATATTTGCAACGGTTTATCCTTATTACATAAAAAAAGTTGAGCGCAAAGGAAGGACAATAGAAGAATTGCATCAAGTGATAAAGTGGTTAACCGGCTTTGATGAAAAAAGAATACAAGAACTGATTGATGAAAAAGTAACTTTTGAAAGTTTCTTTAAAAAAGCAAAATTAAATCCTAATGCTCATCTTATAACAGGTGTCATTTGTGGTTATCGGGTAGAAGAAATCGAAAATCCGTTAACACAAAAAGTAAGGTATTTAGACAAGTTAATAGACGAATTGGCGAAAGGAAAAAAGATGGAGAAAGTTTTGCGAAAAGCTTAATACTATATGGCGTGCTACAGAAGGCAGAAAGAAACACAGCCTGTAACATGAAGATTTTGCAAAAGCAGCTTGCCCGTGTTTTTGACGATGCTTCTCTTAAAGGCTTATCTATCTATTACCCTTAATTCATTACGGACTGCTTATTATATTTATTGCGATACTCAAGCGGAGTAAGACCCGTAATTTTTTTGAAGATAGTCCTGAATGATTTTGTATCGGTGTAGCCAACATCAAACATTACTTCGTTTATGTTTTTACGGCTGTTTTCAAAACTTCGTTTTGCAGCTTCAATTTTTATTCTTTGAATATATTCTAAAACAGTGTTGTTAGTGGCAAGTTTAAATCTTCTTTCAAAACTTCTTCTGCCAACAGCAACTTTATCCGCCAACTCATCAACAGAAATTTTATCCTGAAAATGTTTTTCAATAAACTCTTGTGCTTTCTTTATCGCTTCGTCCGTATGATTTTTTTGCCCTTTAAACATGGCAAACGCAGTTTGACTATCTCTGTCAATATCCACTGCAAAATATTTTGAGGCAAGTATTGCCGTTTCCCTGTCAGTATATTTTTCAACCAAATGCAACAACATATTCCAATAAGAATTTGCACCACCGCTTGAATATATGCGATGTTCTTCGGTAATAATACTTCCATCAACAACTTCCACTTCAGGAAACATTTCTCTAAACTCATTTTGAAATCCCCAATGAGTTGAACATTTTTTTCCGTTAAGTAATCCTGTTGAAGCAAGTAAAAAAGCACCTACACAAAGCGAAGCAACTTCTGCACCATTTGCATATTGCTCATTTATCCATGGCAGAAGATTTTTGTTTTTTAAAATAGCCGTTTTCATATCACCAAACAAGGCAGGGATAAAAACCAAATCCGTTTTCTTTACATCTTTCAATTGCACATCAGTATGCACCGAAAACATTC
>JANYFT010000409.1 GCA_025359625.1 Ferruginibacter sp. | reverse complement strand
TGAATTGCATCAGCTTGGTTTTAAAGTGATGGTCTGGGTGTGTCCGTTCGTAAGTGCCGTCAGTAAAGAATACCGGGAATTGGTAGAAAAGGCAGCATTAATAAACGACAATAATAAATTACATACCGCATCAATGATAAACTGGTGGAATGGTTTTTCTTCGGAACTTGATTTTTCAAACCCAGTCGCGGCAAACTGGTTTCAGGATAAATTAAATTATTTGCAAAATACATACGGCGTGGATGGTTTTAAATTTGATGCGGGTGATTTTATTTATTATCCCCTCAATTCAATTTCAAAAGAAAAAATTACCCCAAATCAACACAGCAGCCTTTACGGAAAAATTGGTTTACAATATCCGTTAAACGAATACCGGGCCTGCTGGAAGATGGGCGGGCAGCGGCTTGTGCAAAGGCTCCGTGATAAGGAACATAACTGGGCAGATATGCAAAAACTTATTCCGGGGATGGTTTTAACAGGATTGGTAGGATATACTTTTTCATGCCGGATATGATTGGCGGCGGCGAATTAAATTCATTTTCGGTGCCCAAAAAAATATAGACCAGGAACTGATTGTTCGTTCTGCACAATGACATGCGCTGATGCCCATGATGCAATTTTCCGTTGCACCTTGGCGTGTACTTGATTCAATCCATTTTGCTGCTGTAAAGAAAGCAGTTGAATTGCGCATGAAGTTTACACCACTCATTGTGAAATTAATAAAGCAATCAGCACAAAGTGGAGAGCCAATTATAAAGAGCATGGAATATGTATTTCCTAATCAGAGATTTGCTGAAACCAATGACCAGTATATGCTTGGAGATAGTATAATGGTTGCGCCAATAGTAAACAAAGGCACAGTACGTGTAGTAAAATTTCCAAAGTTTTTAAAAGGAAAATGGAAGGCTGCCGGAGGTAAAATTTATAACGGCGGTACAGTAGTAAGTATTGATGCACCGTTATATATGCTGCCTTATTTTGAAATAGTAAAGTAGGGCTAAAATTTCCATACAACTAACTTTAATTTATACGGTTCTTTCTTTTTTTTTTGATTAATAAAATCGAACAGACATTATTATAATATTCAAATAAGCTGCTTTATCTAAATTTAATTCGATAGATTTTATTTATTAAGTCATGCAGTATGCAATAACCTTAAATTTTCTGAGGATCACAGTCAGCTATATTTATGTATGGGCAAAAAGATCTTGATGTGAAGTACTTTGTTATTTTGCTCAAGAAACGATCATAACTGCACTTCTTCGTTTTCGTTATAGGTTCGGCTAAGACTAAGTAAATATAATTTTATAGGCTGTTGTAAAGTTGGAATGCTAACGGTAAAGAGAAATAGGCGTCACTGAGCAAAATATTTTAAAGATAATAAATGTGATTTTGTACGACCTTACTGTAAATAAATACCAACATTTATTATTTGTAAAATGTAGTTTTAGTTTAAGATTATATTCTTGAGCACTAGCGTTGCGTTTAGAAAATATTTAGTTCTTTGAAAGTATTGACAGTATTGGGTTTGCTAGAATTTTACCTTGGAAACGATTTGATTTTTTTAAAATCAGGAGATTTGTAACTAATTGAAGATCAATAGTTATGAATCTGGATAGATATATTTTCTCCCAACTAACGGGGTTGATTTCACACAAAAAGTTTCAAACCCTTGTAAATAGGCACTCCGGGGATTACAAGGTAAGGGAGTTTAGTTGTTGGAAGCAGTATTTATGTATGGCTTTTGGTCAACTTACGCATAGGGAAAGCCTAACTGATACGATGATGTGCCTAAAGTCTAATGCAAATAAAATGTATTATCTTGGCATAGGTGAAGTTGTTTCGCTAAGTACAATTACCCGTGCCAATGAAAGCCGTTCTTATCTAATTTATGAACAATTGGCTATGGCCTTTATTAATGAAGCCCAACAACTTTATGCCGATAATGACGATCTTGATGTTTCTATTTCGGCCAATGTATTTGCAATTGATGCCACTACAATTGACCTTTGTTTATCATCGTTTTACTGGGCAGTTTTCCGAAGTACAAAAGCTGGAATTAAATTACATACGCAAATCGATTTAAAAACATCTATTCCTAAATTTATTTTGTTTTCAAATGCCAAAGTACATGATGTTAACGCTCTTGATGTGATTGATTTTGAATCCAATAGTTTCTACGTTATGGATAGAGGATATGTAGACTACAAGCGGCTTTACAAAATTCACCTGTGTGGTGCATTCTTTGTTACCAGAACAAAAGACAACATGAACTACAGGCGGTTATACTCCCATTCCAAAGACAAAAGCAAAGGGATTTTATTTGATCAGAGTGTTAAGCTTAATTATTATGCTGCCAAAGATTACCCTGAAAAATTAAGAATAATAAAGTACAAGGATGCAACTGGTAAAGTACTGATTTTCTTATCAAACAATTTTGATCTTCCTGCATCCGATATTGCACAGCTTTATAAACATCGCTGGAAAATCGAATTATTCTTCAAATGGATAAAGCAACATTTAAAAATAAAATCTTTTTGGGGCCAAAGTGAAAATGCAGTTAAAACACAAGTATGGATTGCTATCTCTATTTATGTTTTGATAGCAATTGCAAAGAAAAGATTCATGCTCAAACAAAGCCTTTACGAAATCTTACAAATTTTGAGCATCTCCATTTTTGAAAAAATGCCCATAAATCAACTGTTTGAGCAACCCAAAGTATAATATTTCAAAGAACAAAAAGATAACCAATTGAAAATGTTCGACTTATAACGCAACGCTAGTGGTAAATTGAATATAACAAAATGTAAAAGACGAAATTATGAATCCGGTATTTTACTTACTTTTTTTCATTTACTTAACCCACATTGCAGCTAACGATTGTAAAATTGAGCAATGGCGGTGGTTTCATTTTTTTGGGTGGCGGTTTGTGTACTACAAATTTGAGTTGTTTAAAAGGCTTCGGTTTTTGTTGTTTTAGTGCGTGGTGAATTTTTTTGAGGTCTTCGGTTGGTTCGGTGCAACGATTTATTTGTATCATTTTGTTGTAACTGTTTTGCGCTGTTGTCAGCACTGATTTTTGGGTGGATGCTTTTCTTTTTATTTCTTTCCAATCATCATTGATGCCCGATTGTTTTAGCTGATGACGTATGGTGTTTACCAACCAATAGGCCAGTAATCCTAAATGCAGGTGCGCCATGGTGGAGGTGTCATTTTTATGATAAATGGGGCGCAGGTCTAAAT
>JANYFT010000389.1 GCA_025359625.1 Ferruginibacter sp. | reverse complement strand
TAGTTTTTTTTTATTTCACTTGTAAAACAGGTCTTAATTTATAGTTGCCGTTTTCTTCTTTAATTGATAGCAATGCATTGAAATCAATAATAATATTTTCAACGGGCTGAGCAATATTTTTATGGATCATTATTTTCAATCCGGATTCTTCACCACTCGGTATAGTAAGCGGATATACAACCCCACTAACAACAATACTATTATTAGTACCTAACACTAACCGGATTTGCTTCACGGGATTTGTTGCAACAATTCCGGTTGCCAACAAAGTATCGACACCATTTTGAAATGCCAGCAAATTATAAATACCTGCTTTTGTTGACAATGTTTGCCATTCATTTTCGGTAGCGTCATCTTTAAATTTTATACGAACTTCTTTCACATCTACATTTACTGCACTATAATCTGCAGGTGCATCTGTAAGCCGCACATTGAGTGTTGCCGTTTTACTGTTATTGTCTTTTTTGCAAGCGGTAAAAATCAGACTTGCCGATAACATCATAAGGGCAAATAGAGGGAGTTTTGTTTTCATAATTTAATTTTTTTGTGGTTCAGATGATAGGCTACAAAATCATGCCAACAATTTCTTAGCTCATATTTATAAGCTAAGAAATTTTATTTATTTTTAATATCCGGTGCCTTTAGAAATTTTATTGAGTTCATTTGTTTTTTCATTAGTGACACTTATAAAAAAGAATATTTAGCCTGGCTAAACCACCATTAAAAATAAGCTTCAATTTTATTTCTTTCACCTCGTTGCAGAAAGCATTTCAACTACAAAGAGGAAGTAAACAAAGCTGAAAAATGATCCATTGCGGTAGACAAGGCTACAACGATGATCCCATAAAAAAACAACTGCCGGTAACAAAAAATGTGCTGGCCTTTTTAGTAAGATGCCTGCTGCCCTTCTCATTTTGTTCCTTTTTTGAAAAATTCCCAAACATAAACATACACATCAATATCGTTAGGATAATCATGATGTCCGCCAATCACTTTCAACAAAGTAACTGGTGGTTTACCTGGTGCAGTATAAGCATAGCTTTCTATCGTTTTGTGGTCGGTGATATCCGTGTCGGGTAGAAGTATTTTTTTTGGGGCACCGCTATACCCTGCTAACAACGACCAGTATTTGAAGGTATTTTCGCTGCTGCGTACAACACCATAGCTGGCATTGTTCACAAACATTTCACCACCATTGTAGGGGTTTGTCTTATCATCAGTACCATTAATAATAAGCACCGGTAGTGCTTTGCCTGCCAGTGGGCAATCGCAGGAAGCTGAGTCGGGCATATTGGCTACTATGGCGGCGATGGCTTTTATTTGGTTGGGCATAGTGAGCCCCAGTTTATACGCCATGTGACCGCCCCCAGAAAACCCTGCTGCAAAAATTTTATTTTTACTGATGCTATATTTTCTTTGGAAATATTCTATCATGGCAGTGAAGAAAGCGTTTTCATTAATGTTTTCTTTGTTGGCTGCGGCGGTAGAATATTTGCGGCATTCATTCCAAAAATGCTGGTAGCCATCAGGATAAACTATCAGCAGTTTTTCTTTAGCAGCCACTGCTTGCAACTTAACGGTTCTCGCTAACATATCATTACTGTTACCGCCGGAGCCATGCATAACAAACAGCAGGTTGCCCCCAGTAATATCGCCTGCCGGTTGATGGTAAATAAAGGTCCGGTAATGTGCTTCTATTAGAATAGAATCAGTGATCAACTGGCTTTGCGCCAACAGGGATAATTGTATCAACAAACCAGCGAGTAAGTATTTCATTTGAAAAGTTTTTTTAATGGAGCCATAAAGTTATTAATTTACAGCCAAAGCCTGAATCCTCTTTGCTGCACTATTTAATTTTTATTACAATCCTGCAGGCAATATTTGCTGTAGAAAATTGTTCGGCCTGTCCCATTTCCATTAACTTTATATTTGCCATTTAATGAGCTCCTTCAAATAACCTAAAACTTTTTTTATGAATTCACGCCGTGACTTTTTACAAAAAATTACCGCTTCTGCAATTGCCATTCAATTACCAAACTTTGTTTTAGCAAGCTGCAATGAAACGAACAATCAACATTATGACGGGCCTGTTTTGCGGGTAGCCATCATGGGCTTGGGCAGCTATGGTAACCGGGTTGCCGAGGCCATGCAGTCTTGCAAAAAGGCCAAATTGGTTGGGGTTATCAGTGGCACACCATCTAAAATAAAAGACTGGCAAAGCAAGTACAACATCCCTGAAAAAAACTGTTACAATTACGAAAACTTCGACGCTATTAAAAACAATCCCGACATTGATGTGGTATACGTCATCACGCCCAATGCCCTGCATAAAGACCAGGTGATACGGGTGGCTAAAGCTGGCAAGCATGTTATCTCCGAAAAGCCTATGTCTATAAATGCTAAAGACGGACAGGAAATGATTAATGCTTGTAAAAAAGCTGGCGTAAAATTACTGGTTGGCTACAGGATGCACTTTGAGCCAAAGACGCTGGAAATAATCCGGATGAGAAAAGAAGGTGAGTTGGGTAAAATTTTATTTTTCCAGGGGCAATGCGGCTTCACCATTGGCGACCCTGCACAATGGCGGCTAAATAAACAACTGGCTGGCGGTGGTGCTATGATGGACATTGGCATTTACGCCATTAATGGTGCCCGTTATATGGTAGGAGAAGAACCAATATGGGTTACCGCACAGGAAACCAAGACCAACCGCGAAAAATTTAAAGATGGAGTAGATGAAACCATTCAGTTTCAATTTGGTTTTCCAAGTGGAGCGGTAGCATCCTGCCTGTCGACTTATAATATGAATAACCTTGACCGCTTTTTCCTGGATGCCGAAAAAGGATTTGCGGAATTACAGCCTTCTACTGGTTATGGCCCCATCAAAGGCCGCACTAATAAAGGCGAATTAAATCAACTGCATGTTACGCACCAAACTGTGCAAATGGACGAAATGGCTGGTATCATTTTAGAAGGCAAACAACCTATTGTGCCTGTTGATGGTGAAGAAGCTTTGAAAGATTTAAAAATTATTGATGCCATCTTTTTAGCTGTTAAAACGGGTAGTAAAGTAGATTTAAAACTGTAATCAATTAATCCTATAAACAATTCAAAAAAATAGTAAACTTTATAGTTAAATCACAATATGAAAAAAACAATCGTAAGTATCCTTTCCCTTTTTACCATCTTTATTGCTCATGCACAGTCCATAGATCAAATTATAAATGCCACCGAAGTTAAGCGTATTGAAGAAGTATTGGCTGCCGATGATATGCAGGGCAGGCGTGCATTTACAGCCGGAATTGATAAAGCTTCTGCATTTATTGAAGCCGAATTTAAGCAAACAGGCCTGCAGCCTTTTAACGGTGCTGCCAATTACAGGCAGGAATTTTTTATGCACCATGCAACAACTGTCTCTTCAAAAATAATCATTGATGGAAAAATCATTCCTGATTCAGTAACCGCTAGTTTTTCTTATCAGCCAACTGTTGCGCTAACAGAAAAAAGTGATGTTGAAATTGTTAAGATAAGCGCCACAGATAAATTTGGCCCTAAATTTTTTCAATGTTACCAAAGCAAAAAAAATCTGCTGGTGCTAGTTGACAGCTCTTTTAAAATACGCTTGCAAAACATTCAACAAATAAATAAAATGGCTGCTGACCCGGGCACCAATACAGTAGTGTTTGTGTTTGGCATTACAGAAGCTGCTACCTTTTCTATTGGCCTTACCAATACCATAGAAAAAAAACCTTTGAATAATGTGGTGGGTGTGTTGCCGGGCAAGAGCAAACCTGGTGAGTACGTTGTTTTTTCCGCTCACTATGATCATTTGGGTGTTGGCTCTCCTGCCGAAGGTGTGCCGCATGGTGATAAAGATTCCATTTTTAATGGAGCCAATGATGATGCCGCCGGCACAACAGCAGTGATAATGCTGGCCAGGTATTTTAAAAAACTCAACAACAATGAGCGCACCATCATCTTCACCACTTTTGTTGCAGAAGAGCTGGGTGGCTTTGGGTCACAATATTTTTCTAAACAATTACTGCCTGAAAAAGTAATTGCCCTGTTTAATATTGAGATGATTGGAACCGAATCAAAATGGGGTACCAACTCTGCCTACATAACTGGTTTCGAAAAATCGGATATGGGGAAAATAATGCAGAAAAATTTAAAAGGATCGGCCTTTTCATTTCATGCCGATCCATATCCTGAACAGCAATTGTTTTACAGGTCAGATAATGCAACTCTTGCCAGGCTGGGCGTTCCGGCACATACTCTTTCCACTTCCAAGATGGATAATGAGCCTAACTACCACACGGCGAGTGATGAAATTGGAACACTGGATATGGTGAATATGGCTGCAATAATTAAAGCCATTGCAATAAGTTCTTCCAGCATTATTAATGGAAAAGATACACCATCAAGGGTGGATACTAACCAGTTGAAATAAAAAAGTTAAAGGTCCGGCAACCTTGTGAAATTTTTTCAAAATACTGCCAAAGGTGGAACTGCAATGGTGGGTGGCAACTGTCTATGGCTGAGTGCCACTAACCCTTTGCCGTATGAATTGAGAGGTTCAAGTAGGGTTCCTTTATGCTCAATAATTAAGTCCTCATTTTTTTAAGTTGTCAATGTTGGCTTGCAAACTATTAAGTGTAAATGAAAATGTACTTCCTGCACCAAGATCGCTTTTCACTGTAATTTGCCCGCCTTGTGCCTCTATAAATTCTTTGCTGATGCTTAGTCCCAATCCAGTGCCTTCTTTTTTTGTATCAGGTATTCGGAAATAGCGGTCAAAAATTTTGTCAACATACTGTGGTGATATACCTTGTCCTTTATCTGTAACAGAGAATTTTATTTTCTCATTTTCAGCAATTACGTCAATAGAAACAACTGAATTATCGTAAGAATAACGAACAGCGTTGGAAAGTAAATTAGTGAGTACCCATGAAGTTTTTTCATTGTCGGCAAGCACTTTGGGTAAATTGTCAGGTGTGCTTATGTTGAATTGTATCTGTTTTTGTTTGGCTGCTGTTTTATTTGCATTAACTGCATATTCAACAATTTCTTTCGCATCGGATGGTATTACATTCATTTGAATGGTTCCGCTTTCTACCTGTGTTATATTCAGTAATTCGCCTGTAATCTTCAGCAACCTTGCTACATCTTCATGAATGCTTTTAACAAGAGTTTGCTGTTCAGTATTTAACCCGCCAACCTGTTTGTTTTCTAATAACTGTAAACTCATTTTTATAGAAGAAATAGGCGTTTTTAATTCATGCGATACGGTTGCAATAAAGCTTGTTTTTGCAAAGTCCAATTCTTTGTATGGTGTTATATTTTGTAATAGAATTACAGTACCTATTTGTTTTTCTTCTTTTTCACCTGTTGGAATAATATTTATTGGTATGATTTCTTTTCCAAAATAACTTTCTTTATTATCAGCATATATTTTAACAAGCATTGGCTTGATGTTGTTTTGTTCATTGTGTTTACTGAATAAGTCCTGAACCAATGTTCTGATTAAATCATTCTGCATCGCAATATCCTGAACTGGCCTGCCAATTACCTTCTCTGCACTTAGTCCTGCTACTTTCAAAGCAACATTATTCATAAACAATACTTTCTTATTTTCATCAAGCCCAATTACAGGGTCGTTCATGTTATTGATAAGCGTTTCAATTCTTTTCTTTTCCATCATCAGCTGTTCAAGATTGCCCTCCCTGTATTCTTCTAACTTTTCAGCCATTGTATTAAATGCAGAGGCCAGTTGGCCAAACTCATCGTTTTTTTCAAAATGTACCCTTTGAGAATAATTTTGTGATGCTATTTCTTTAATGCTTGTTGTTAATTCTTTTATCGGGTTAGCAATATATCCCGGTAAATTAAACAGCATCGTTAATGCAATAATGAAGCAAATTGTGCCGATGATAGTTATCCAAAGAATAGATGTAGCTGATGTATCTTCTGCTATTTTGCTTTTGCGTTGTATTGCCTGCATGTTAAGCAAAATAATATCAGTAATATCATTTGTAATAATGCGTTGCAATAACGTATCTGATAATAATAATTTTAATTCCTCGTAATTAGCCACCAGTTTATCAGTCATATCTTTCTCGCCAACTTCTGTAATATTATGCTGCTGTTTTAAAAGACTTTCCTCAAATAATTTTGATTCCTCCTGGTGATAAAGGCCATTGTTCAATGCAATCAGCATATTTCGGGAATAGTCAATAGTGTTATAATTAGCTACGAGTATATTTTTTGTGTCATTAGAAAGTTTGTTGATAAAAATGTTACTTAGGATTGTTAAAAAAACAATCAGAAAAAACAATAACCCGATGCCCAAAAAAAGTTTTGCTTTAATTTTCATACGTTCATTTCATTAGCTTAAAATTACAAGGTCAATATCATTTACTGATAGCTTTTTCAATAACTCATTAAATACATTCGTTGCTAAAATAACCCTTAATAAACTCAAATGAGGCTTGCCAATACAGATAGTGGTTACCTTTCTTTCTTCGCACTGTTCAATAATGGCTTTGGCAATATTAGTATTTTCTACTTTAATTATTTCTGCACCTAATTCAGTAGCCAGTTTAAAATTATTTATAAGATGCCTTTGTTTGTCTAATGGAATTTTAGTCGCACTTTCTTTAGGCGTTTGCACATATAAAAGATACCATTTGCTGTGGTAATAATTGGCGAGCCTTGCCGTTTTTCGGATTACAGTTCTGGCAGTGGTTTCATTGGAACTGATACAGGCTAAAAACTTTTCATGCTTCATGGCGTTTATCCGGGTAACATCTGTTTCCACTTTTCTTTCCACTTGTGATGCCACTTCCTTTAATGCCAGTTCCCTTAATTGAAGTATGTGGTCACTCTTAAAAAAATTATTTAACGCTGTTTCAATTTTTGCAGCTTCATAAATCTTTCCTTCTTTAAGCCTTGCAATTAATTCATCGCCTGTAAGGTCAATGTTTACTACTTCGTCTGCCTGTGCAATTACACTGTCGGGTATGCGTTCCTTAACTTCCACGCCTGTAATTTTTTTTACTTCTTTATTCAGGCTTTCAATATGCTGAATATTTACAGCACTGATAACGTTGATTCCTGCGTCCAATATTTCTACAACATCTTGCCAGCGTTTTTCATTTTTGCTGCCTTCAATATTGGTATGTGCCAGTTCATCAATTACAACCACTTCAGGCCGTAAATTAATTACAGCCTGAACATCTAATTCTTCTAATTCTTTTCCTTTGTAAAATAATTTCCTTCGTGGTATAATTGGCAAGCCCTCTAACAAGTTATGAGTTTCTTTCCGGTTATGCGTTTCAATATATCCAATCTTTATATCAATACCATTTTTTAATACGGCATGTGCTTCCTGCAACATGCGGTATGTTTTGCCTACGCCAGCAATCATGCCGATGTATACTTTAAATTTTCCTCTTCTTGATTTTTTTATCAGGTCAAGGAAATGTTGGACTGTATGGTCTTTATCTGGCATTAGAATGAAACAGGTAAGAATGTTGTTAAAGAGAAATTGGTATTGGTTGCTTTGCTATCTTTTATAAATGTTTTGTCTTTTGTTGAAAATCCAGGTCTTCCTACTGCCACATGATACTATCCTGCATAAAATAATCACAGGCTGTTTTTACAAAACCCAAATTAAGGTTTACCTCATTATACCTATTGAAAGAATAAATAAATGCAGTACGATTATAATTTGAAGGGTGGCCAAAATCATAAGTGTAGTATGTTTCAACATAACCGCTACAGTTTAATGATGATGGTTGGATATTTGTTTTAGCAAAGCCTTTTGTTACTATCAAAACCAGAGCTATTGTAATAAAATTTTTCATTTGTTTATTTTAAATTATCCAATGCAATATTCAATTTAAGAAGATTAATTCTTTCAGTTCCTAAGAAACCCAATAAAGGTTTTTCTGTGTTTGAAATAATTAATTGCTGCAGGTTTCCTTCGGCAATACCTCTTATTTTAGCAATCCGTTTTACCTGCACATTTGCAGCTTGTACTGAAATGTGTGGGTCAAGCCCACTGCCGCTTGCAGTGACCAAATCAGAAGGAATATCTGATTTATTGATGCCGGGATTATGCACTAAAAAAGTATCTATCCTTGCTTGTACATCTTTTAAATAATCTGGATTGGATGGACCTTTATTGCTGCCACCTGCACCTGCTGCATTATAGGCAACCGCAGACGGACGGGAATAAAAATAGTTATCATTTGTAAATTTTTGTCCCACATTGGCGTAATAAATTTTGTTATCCTGTTTAATTATTTCGCCCTTGCCAGCATTGGTTGAAAATTGGGCAACACCCCATACAATCAATGTATAAATTCCTGAAAAAAACAATAAACAAATAACGGTAAGCCTGATGGCCGGAAAAATATTTTCTTTCATAACTAATATTTTTTTAAAAAAATGTTGAAACTAAAATGTCAATTATTTTTATCCCTATAAATGGAACAATTACACCACCCAAACCATAAATCAATACATTTCTTCTTAGCAAAGCACTTGCACCAATGGGTTTGTAGACTACACCTTTTAATGCCAGTGGAATCAATAAAGGAATGATGATAGCATTAAAAATTACTGCTGATAAAATTGCACTTTCAGGCGAATGCAATTTCATAATGTTTAAGCCCTGCAAAGCAGGAATAGATGAAATAAACAATGCAGGCACAATGGCAAAATATTTTGCTACATCATTGGCAATGCTGAATGTAGTGAGTGTTCCTCTTGTCATTAGTAACTGTTTGCCTATTTCTACCACTTCAATCAGTTTGGTTGGGTCGTTATCCAAATCAACCATATTGCCTGCTTCTTTTGCAGCCTGTGTTCCGCTGTTCATAGCTACACCCACATCTGCCTGTGCTAAAGCAGGTGCATCGTTAGTGCCATCGCCCATCATCGCAACAAGCCTGCCGCTGCTTTGCTCTTTGCGGATGTAGTTCATTTTATCTTCAGGTTTTGCTTCTGCAATAAAATCATCTACACCTGCTTTTTCAGCAATGTATTTTGCAGTTAAAGGATTGTCGCCTGTAACCATTACTGTTTTAATACCCATTTTACGCAACCGTTCAAAACGTTCGTGAATTCCGGGTTTAATAATGTCCTGTAATTCAATTACACCCAACACTTTTTCGTTCTCAGCTACTACTAAAGGCGTACCGCCATTGCTTGAAATAATTGTTACCCGTTCAGCAGTTTCCGCAGGAAAACTGTTGCCTGCTTTTTCTACTAAATTCCGGATTGAATCAGATGCACCTTTCCTGATTTTTGTATACTCAAAATCAATTCCTGAACTTCTTGTTTCAGCAGTGAATTTAATAAAACGTGGGTTTTGAATTTGGTAGGTTAATGGATTGATTCCGGCTAACTCAATAATAGATTTTCCTTCGGGTGTTTCATCTGCCATAGAACTTAACACGGTGGATTTGATAAATTGTTTTTCATCAATTCCATTAGCTGGATAAAAATTTGTTGCTTTCCTGTTGCCAATGGTTATCGTACCTGTTTTATCTAATAACAACACATCAATATCACCTGCTGTTTCAACTGCCTTACCGCTTTTGGTAATTACGTTTGCCCGTAATGCCCTGTCCATACCTGCAATGCCTATGGCAGATAGCAAACCGCCAATGGTAGTTGGTATTAAGCAAACAAACAATGAAATAAATGCTGCAATGGTAATAGGTGTTTGTGCATAATCGCCAAATGGTTTTAGTGTAACCGTTACGATAATAAAAACCAAAGTAAAACCTGCAAGCAGTATTGTTAATGCAATTTCATTGGGTGTTTTTTGCCTTGACGCACCTTCAACCAATGCAATCATTTTATCCAAAAAACTTTCGCCTGCTTCCGTGGTTACTTTTACTTTTATTTTATCGGATAAAACTTTTGTTCCACCTGTAACGCTGCTTTTATCGCCGCCTGCTTCACGGATTACCGGGGCACTTTCACCTGTTATGGCACTTTCGTCAATGGTAGCCAATCCTTCTATTATTTCACCGTCAGATGGTATTGTATCGCCTGTTTCACATAAAAAAATATTTCCTTTTTTTAGTTGTGATGATGGAACAATTTTTATTTCGTTCACATACATTTCGCCTACTGTTTGTATCCATTTGGCCGGTGTTTCTTCTCTAGTTTTGCGTAAATTATCTGTTTGCGCTTTTCCTCTTGCTTCAGCAAGGCCTTCTGCAAAATTTGCAAACAATAATGTAATGAAAAGTACTGCCGTTATAATGATGTTGTATGCAAGGCTGCCCTGGTGCGTTTCGCCAGTGGCAATCCACACACAAACACCTGCCATAACCAAAGTGCCTATCCACACCGTAAACATTACGGGATTGCGAAACATTTTTGTTGGGCTTAGTTTGATGAATGATTGTTTCAATGCTTCTTTTACCAATGACGATTGAAACAGTTTGTTATTTTTGCTGGGTTTCATATTTAATCTGATTAATAAATTGAAAAATATTCTGCAATAGGCCCTAATACCAATGCAGGAAAGAAGGATAGTGCAGCAACAATTGCAATCACAGCAAAAACCATTAATCCAAATGTTGCAGTGTCTGTTTTTAATGTGCCCGCACTTTCAGGAATATATTTTTTATTAGCAAGGATGCCCGCAATGGAAACAGGGCCGATGATAGGTAAGAATCTGGCCAACAGCATAACGATGCCGCAGGCAATATTCCAAAATGGTGTGTTATCACCCAATCCTTCAAAACCGCTGCCGTTGTTGGCACTTGAAGAAGTGAACTCATACAACATTTCGCTAAAGCCATGATAGCCGGGATTGTTGAGCCAGCCTGCGTAAGCTACCGGGCTATGTGCATATAAATAACTGGCAATAGCAGTGCCTGCAAGAATTAATAACGGATGCAACAATGCAATTATCATAGCTATCTTCATTTCTCTTGCCTCAATTTTTTTACCCAAAAATTCAGGTGTTCTTCCCACCATCAAACCACTTATGAAAACTGCAAGAATGATGAAGATGTAAAAATTTAAGAAGCCCACACCTACGCCGCCATAAAAGCAATTCACCATCATGCCTAACAAAGCATTCATGCCCGAAAGTGGAGTAAGACTGTCGTGCATGGCATTTACGGAACCATTGCTGGTTACGGTTGTATTGATTGCCCAATATGCAGATGCGGCAGAACCAAAGCGTACTTCTTTGCCTTCCATACTTCCCATTGGTTGTGCAATGCCCATTTTTGCAATGGCAGGGTTTCCATTCATTTCATTGATAACGGTTGGAATAAGCAACAATAAAAAGCCAATCGTCATTACACTAAAAATTGTCCACGCCAATTTTCTTCTTTTTAAAACATAACCTAAAGCAAATACCATTGCAATGGGGATTAGAAAAAGGGAAATGGTTTCAATGATGTTAGTAAAGTAGCTGGGGTTTTCTAAAGGATGTGCAGAGTTGGGGCCAAAGAAACCCCCGCCATTTGTTCCTATTTGTTTAATGGCAACAAATGCAGCAACAGGGCCACGGCTTATCTGCACTGTATCACCCTGCAAATTGGTGATGGGGTCTTTACCGTCAAACGTCATTGGGACACCGTTGAACAACAGCAATATTGAAACTACCAATGCTATAGGAAATAAAATTCTTGTGCAGGAGCGGACAAATAAAAAGTAAAAATTTCCCAACTTACCTGCAGTTGTTTCTTTCATAGCAAAGAACACTACTGCAGCAATGGCTATACCGCAACCTGCACTGATAAATTGAAACAGCATTACAACCAACTGCCCTAAATAAGACATTCCCGTTTCGCCGGAATAATGTTGCAAATTTGTATTGCTGATAAAGCTGATGGAAGTATTAAAAGCAAGGTCTGCACTCATAGAAGCGTTGCTATCGGGATTTAGTGGCAGCCAACTCATGTTCATCAATACAAACATGCATAGCAAAAACCAAATCAGGTTAATGGTAAGCAATGCAACAAGATGCTGCTTCCAGTTCATTTCTTTAAGTGGGTTTATACCACTTAGTTTAAAAAATACTTTATCTGCCGGGTTAAAGATTTTATCGAGCCATGTTTTTTCATTGCTGAATACTTTGCCAATGTATTTGCCTAACGGTATTGCCATTGCAACCACCGCTGCATACATCAAAATGATTCCTGTAATTTCCGTGTTCATGCTTTAAAATTTTTCCGGTTTTACCAATACATAACACATATAGGCAAATACGCCAATGGCTATGATGAATAGAGTTATCATGTTGTTAGATTTTTTCGAAGTATTTAATCGCTGAAAAAAAGAGTGCAAAAAGTACAATGCCTGCTATTATTAATATTGTGACCATATAAAATAATTTGATTTGCCAGGTATATGGCAATCCCTGCACCAAATTATTAGTAACTGTGCTTAATGCCTATCTGTATTACATTTTGGAAGTTTTACAAAAATGGTAGAAAAAGAAAACCCTTTCATTTTGAAAGGGTGAAGGCTATCGTTTTGAAAGGATTAACTAAGGTGATAGTCTTCAATTTTGCGGTATAAAGTGGTTAAGGCAATATTGAGCAAACGGGCTGTTTCAGTTTTATTGCCATTGGTATAATTCAATACTTTTTGAATATGCAATTTTTCGGCACTTGCCAGGTCAAAGGCGGATAATGTTTTTTCTTTAGAGCTATTAGAGCTGTATTGCTGCAATTCAACTGGCAAACTATCAACAGTTAATTGTGCATCATCACTTAATATAACACTTCGTTCAATTACATTTTTTAGTTCACGGATATTTCCTTTCCACGAATGTTGTTTTAATGCTTCAAGATAGGGCTTTGAAATAGATGTAATTTTCTTGTTAGTCTTGTTAGAAAAAAGTTGTAAAAAATAAGAAGCCAATTCGTCAAGGTCAATTACTCTTTCCCTTAAAGCAGGCAAAGCAATTTGAAAAACCGCAATTCGGTAAAACAAATCTTCCCTAAAATTTCCTGCTTCTATTTCTTTTTGCAAATGTTTGTTGGTAGCAGCAATGATCCGAACATTAATTTTTGTTATTTTGCTGTCGCCAACTTTTAAGAACTCCCCTGTTTCTAAAACCCTTAATAATTTGGCTTGTAAGTCCATCGGCATTTCGCCAATTTCATCCAAAAAAACAGTCCCGTTATTCGCTTCTTCAAAAATACCTTTGGTATCTTTTATGGCACCTGTAAATGCGCCTGCTTTATGCCCGAATAATTCACTCTCTAACAATTCTTTGCTGAAAGCAGAACAGTTAACGGCAATAAAATTTTGCTTACTTCTGTTACTGTTATTATGAATGGCTTGTGCAAATACTTCTTTCCCTGTTCCAGTTTCACCAGTAAGTAAAACAGTTGCATCGGTTGGTGCTACTTTTTTTGCAGCATCAATAGCAGTTTTGATAGTTTTCGATTTGCCAATGATGCTATCAAACGAATGTTTGTCACCTAATTGTTTTTCTAATTGCAACACTCTTTTTGCCAACACTACTTTTTCAGTTGCCTTGTACAGCAAAGGAATTATTTTATTATTGTCATCGCCTTTGGTTAGGTAATCAAATGCACCGTTTTTTATTGCCTGTACACTATCAGGAATATTTCCATAGGCAGTAAGCAAAATAATTTCTGTGGCAGGATATTTTTCTTTGATGGTTTTAGATAATTCTACACCGCTGCCATCAGGCAGTTTTACATCGCAAATCACCACATCCACATCTGCAGTTTCCAGTATTTTTAAACCGCTTTTTGCATCGCCGGCTTGTAATACCTCAAATCCTTCTAAACTGATTATTTTGGAAAGAAGAGTTCTAAGTTTCTCTTCATCATCTATGATTAATATTTTGTTCAATATGCAGAAATTAACAAGGTTTTAAAAATGCAAATATAAAACGATTAGTTTGTGAAGGTTATGCTGTGATGAATTATTTGAGACTTAAAAGCAAACCTGTGTACTGGAAGGGCTCCTGGTAATAATTTCTGCAACGGAATATTTTAAAGGCGTAGTTCTATGTTTTAAAATTCCGATTCACACGTGAACTGCCGGGACATAATACAATGCTGCAGTTTTTCTTAATGCGGGCCATCATAAAAAATTTTAAAAGTTTAGTTTATATTTTTATGGTTGTTGCATATTTAAATTATTTGGTTTAACTTAACTATCGTTTCAGTAATCAAATTTATCTTTTTTAAATTCATAAAAAATAACCCAAATGGAATTTAAACTAACATTCGATGGAGACAATGCAACACAAAAAGCAGTAGCATTTAAATCATTTGTTGATGAACAGCGGGTAAGCGGTATTGAAAGTGTAGAAGTGGAACAAACAGCCGGCAAACCCGGGGACCAGGGCATTGGAACATTCCTTGGCTCCATCATTACTAAACTTACAGGTAGTTCTGAAACTATTAAAAGCCTCGTAGGTGTAATCAGTAAATTTTTAGAATTGTTTGACGGGCACCTGGTAATGGAAGATGGCAAGGGGGGGAAAGTAGTTATTCCCGGGGGCAAGAAACTTACGCCCGAACAAATTGAAAATATTGCCGTTACATTCAGCAACCGAAAGTAGTTTTTTCATGACCTTAGATCATTCCCATACCAAAGTCATCCTTATTGGCAATAGCACCTACCCGCATTGGCCTGATGGAAATATAAAAAACATACAAGTTAATCTGGATAAATTAAAGGAGTTGTTATGCGATGTAAACTTAATAGGCATTAAAAATCCTGAAAATATTTTCGACCTGCTAAACAACAGTAAGATTGACATCCAGCTTAAAGTAAATGAGATAAGCAAAAGTTGTGCAGCCGGCGACAATCTTTTAATTTATTATGCCGGCCATGGTTTGCTCGACATTGAAGATTTGAAAAAGCTTTACCTCACCACCAATGATACCCGGATCAATGATAAAAAAACAACTTGCATCTCTTCTGAAGATTTAAAAGAACCTTTGATAAAATGCAAGGCCAGTAACAAGATAATGATCCTTGATTGTTGCTTTGCTGCTAAAGCTGCCGGGCTGCAGTCGGATGCCGTTTCTTTGAGCGGTAATTATTGGGGGAATACCGAAGGCGTTTATTTCATGATGTCGTCTGACATTGACGAACCTTCCCGCTATGATCCTGATGACAATACGATCCCTACTTTTTTTACTCAAAAATTAATACAGACAGTATATGAAGGCGCTGATATCAACCGGGATATCTGCACCCTAAATGAAGTTTTTGAGTTTATGAAAAAAAAATGGGATAAGGAAAAAGCACCTGAACCCATTAACCTCACTTTTAAAGAAATAGGTGAAATGCCATTTTGCTTTAACCGTTACAAGTTAGCCGCAGGCGTTTTAAGTGAGAGTGCTGCTGACAAAAGCTGGAATGAAGTTGAAAAAAATCCAAATGAAGACAATATTACCCAGTACATTTTAGATTACCCGGCATTAAAAAACCGGGCATTAAATTTATGGGCAAAAATGAAGAGTGACTGGGAACTACTTAAAGAGGCTCTTGAGAAAAAATCATTCGATGCACTAAAAACTTTTATTGTTGAATGCAACCCGGTATCGCCCGTTTTAAAAGTTGCCCTGGATAATATGAAGGTGATAAGTGTTGAAAGCAGGGATACTTTAGAAAACAAGACAGACCGGCGGACAAGGGGAAGTTCTAAAGAAAAAATTGGCAGTGCAGCCATCGGTTCTATTAACCCTACACCAAATTGAACGAAAAAAATAACTAAACTTTTTTCTGACGACAACGGCATTAAAATTAAAAGCGCTGATAAAATATTTGAACAATAAAATGACTGAAGCAAACGACACTAAAGGCCGGTTACTGCAAAACGATCAACAGGAATTGTTTGACAAGGCACATGATGCATATCAGAACAGCAATTATGATGCTGCAATTAATTATTTGAACCAGGTAATACTGGGTGACCCGATTTCAGCAGATGCTTTTAACTACAGGGGATTGGTAAAAAATGCAATGGGCGAATACCAGGAAGCGATTGCTGATTACACCACGGCGCTGGTTTATCTTCCTGAATTTGATCTTGTTTATACTAACCGGGGGATTGCCTATTTTAATGCCGGGGAAAATCAAAAAGCAATTGATGACTTTACAAGGGCTGCCAGGACCAATTCAACCAATATATTGGCATTTACTTACCTCGGCATATTATATGGCAATGCCGGCAACTACGAAGAATCTATTAAAAACCTTAACAAAGCAATTGAACTTGAACCGGTCGTTGCCATACACCATTTCAGAAGGGCTTATTATTACGATTTAATGGGCAAAAAGCAGGAGGCACTTATTGATTACAACGAAACGATCCGTTTAGATAACAGGTATGCAGATGCATATTATAACCGTGGGTTAATTTATCAATATTGGGAACGCTACCAGGAAGCTATCAGTGATTATTCAAAAGCCATTGAATTAAATCCTGATTATTCATCTGCCTATTATAATCGGGGTAAAGCACATAGCAAACTTAAAAATTATACTGATGCAATTAACGATTTAAAAAAAACTATCGAATTGAAGCCGGATAATGCCAACGCAAAGTTAGAGTTGGGTGTTGTTTATGATGCTATGGGCGAATTTGAAATTGCCATCACCTGTTACGATGAAGTGCTTGTTATGGAACCTGCTGCAATTGATGCACATTTCAACAAAGGTCTGGCCTTTTTTTCTTGCTGGAAATATAAGGAAGCAATCAATGATTTTAAGTGGGTTACTGAAAATGATCCCCTCGATGATGAAGCATTTTTTTATTTGGCCGCTTCCTGCTATAATTTAACTATGTATGATGATGCCATTAAAAATTATAATTTGGCCATTGCCATTAATAAAGAAAATGCCACTTATTTTCTGGAACGGGCAAGGGCTTTTAATGCGCTTAAACAATATTCAGAAGCCATCAGTGATTTAAACGAAACTTTAAGATTAAAAGAACAATTTGCAGAAGCCTATTTACTGCGGGGCATTGCGTTGTATCATACCAGCCAATTAAGCGCTGCACTAACTGATTTTAATTATGCTATCCGTATTGACCCTGATTATTATGATGCCTATATAGAAAGGGGCTACTGCTACAACAAAATGAAAAGACCCGAAGAAGCAATTAATGATTTAAAAAAAGCATACACTTTGTTTCCTACTAATTATCTTTCGCTGGTTGACATCATTGAAATTAATTTTGTAAATGGGAAAAAAGAAGATGCTGCAGGTTTTCTTAAAGAGGCCAATAAACTTCAATGGACAGTTGAGCAAACTATCATATTTACATTCTTTAACTGGCTATTTAAAAAAACAGATCACCTGGATGCGGAGCAGGAAACGGTTGACCTTAATAAACAATTAGAAACCTATAAGGGCATGGATTATAACTTCAGCGAAATAAGGGAATGGTTAAATGAAACATCTTTGGAGTCATCTTTGAAAGAAGAGATTACAACTATCATCGATGCACTCGATTCATTAAATAAAAAATGACCTGCGTCAACCTTTGCCGTACATTTGTTTAAACCACACTGCAAATAAATGAATTCAACAACAGCAGCATTAACCGCTTTATTTAACAAGATACCCAGAAGGCATTCAACAGAAAATGTTAAGGATATAAACTGCATAATAGCCGAATATGAAGGCCTTTTAAAAAAAATAGAAGCATTAAACACTTTTTATGAAAAAAATACGGTTATTTTTTTTGATGAACTAGATGCGGTAAGAACGACAATAAAAAAATCGACGGACAACAAAGCTTCTAAAAAATTAAAGGATAACTTTTTTGATGAGGCTTCCGGTGCTTTAAAAGAGAGTATGCAGGCATTGATAGAAATGTATGCGGATGGAAACAAAACAGCATAGAAATACCTGACAGTTTCCCAGGGAGCCCCCTACTCTATTCGCAGAGTTTTAATGTATCTGTACCCTTATTACTTAATTGTAGTTTATTTATTTTACCCGCTTTATTATAGTATAAAATAAGGATGCCATATTTAGTTTGATAAGCATCCCAGTTTGTGTCTTTTATTTTAGGGTTACCCAACGTATTAAAAAGGCTGCCGCGACTGGCACCCAATAAAGGCAGGCTTAGTTTGCCTTTAAAATGTTCACCCACTTCAATATAATCCCGTTCAGTAAAAAAGTAAATATCCTTGTCTTTGAAAAAAACCCCGCCGCAGGTGCTACCGTTGGTTTCTTCTGTAGCAGAACTAAAACAAGGGAATTTTTTTTCTATTTCCCCAATGTTGCTATACGTATGTATTTCATTCACCGTTCCTTCCAGCACATCCACATCAAAGGGCGGACAAACAGCCGTTGTTTTTAGTTGGGCACGGGCCACCTGCATACTAATTACTCCCGCAAGCATGAAAAGGACAATCTTCATATAGATAGTTTTAAATAATTTTTTATTAGTTAAATGAGTAAAGCAATTTCCCTGCTACAAATGACCTGTTAAAAGTATATTTTTAATTTGACAAGGTGGCCTGTTTAATGAAACAAAAAAATAACACTTCATTGGGTGACTCCATGACAATACCTGCCTTTTGTTATGGTGGCGACGAAGCCGAATATTTAGAAGACGGTACTTCTAAAATTGAACAGGGTTATTTTAGCTGGATTGTTATTTATAAATACTTAGACAGCAAAGTTATAGAGGTCCTCAATTACTAATCCGATATCAAGGCAAAGAAAATTAGTTGGGCGTCTTCTTAATATTATACCCCATGGTACCTTTTAGTCTTTTAAAGAAGCTATATTTTTTTTTCAAAGAAATAAAGTCCTTGTCAAATGCTTTTGTGATATCTATAAAAGGGTCGGGCGTTAACAGGTCAATTACTTTCATTGTATCTATAACCATCGGAATCATTGCCACATCAGGGCTCACTCTTTTTCGGGTAAATTTTTTTAAAGCCTTTGTTTGAAAAGGATCAGATGCCAATGCAATCTTATCAAAACCTAGTTGTCTGGCCAATTGGTACCCGTAATAAATATTTTCAGTACTGTGCTCTGCTTTTGTTTCCGCAAACACATGCTCTTTTGGAACGCCCAGCACCACCGCATATAAGCCCATCACCACGCCTTCGTTATAAGGTGAAGACACGGCTGTTCCTGAGAACATTACATTTTTTGCAATGCCTTTATTGTAAAGATAGGTAGCCCATAAAACCCGCCCTTTCATTATCCTGCTCCATTTACCATCCTCCAATGGCACACCCGGCACCACAACAATATCGTACACCTGTGTCGCTGCTTTTTCAAATAAGCGGTGTGTAGCTTTTGAAGAATAGGAGCAGGAGTATAACAGGCAAATTGTTACAATAAAAATAAACAGGTAAACAGGTAAAACTATAACGGACATTTTAAGGCTACGCATACTTTTTATGTAAAAATCTTTTTAATTTAAGGTACTGCTTACAGGCTATGTGCAGGTTTACGTGATCAAGGGCATCTGTGCTTTGCGGAGATTTGTCAATCACCCAATCCTTTATATGACAAAAACAAAAAATTATTATAAAAGTTCAGGGATAAAATGACCAGGCATACATCTTTAACCAACGGGTACTTTTATGTAGCCTTATCTTTTGTATTGCTTATAAGTTTTATACCGGCAAAAAAGAAAATGCCGCCAAGGATACCTGAAAAAATAATAGCTTTTATATTTTTTTCACCTGAACCCCCATTCATGAAACTTATGCCGGCATAAATTAAACCTGCAACACCTAACAACGATAAGATAATACCCAATATACGCTTTTCCATTTTATAGTTTTTACTACTGTCACCAAAAGTTGAGCCAACAACAATTATAACTCTTCATTGGTTTACTTGTTCAATTATTTACGCATAAGGGTAAAAAGCTCCTCACATAAGGCAGTATTCATAGCTTATTTCTCGGGAAAATAATGCCTGCAAAAACTTTATGGGCATCAGTGTTTGGAGATAAGTAAGTGCCGGTAATTATTAAACTTGCCGCTTTACTCAAATAGCTCCTTACCGGGAATTAAAAGGCTTTTCAAAAAACTCATTCACCTTTGTATTGAATTCATTGGTATGTTCTACCAGCGTTCCGTGCCCCGAGTTGGGCAATACCCACAGATAAGCATGGGTAATATTTTGATAAATTTTTACGGTATGCTCGAGTGTAATTAAATCATGATCGCCGCTAATTATCAAGGAAGGGCAATGTATTTTTTGTAAAGAATTCAATTCAATATTTGGTTGCAGCCAGTCGAGCATAAATATTTTCCAGTCATTTTTTTCTTTGGCTGTTTTAAATATTGTTGTATGCAAAGAATCATAATTCCGTTTTTCATCTTTCCATAATGAAGGGATCAATGCTGTTGAATCTGGCCAAAGGTTTGCACCGGTGGAGGCAAGTTTAATCACTTTATCAGGATGCCGCATGGCAAGCACCAAAGCAACTATTCCACCATCGCTCCATCCAATTACATAAGCAGAATCTATATGCATTTGATCAAGCAATGCGGCTGCATCATCTGCCATCATTTCAAAGCTCAATGAATCGGCAAGATCGGTTGATTTACCATGGGCACGGCTGTCAGTTGCGATCACTTTATATTGCTTCGCAAAATAGGGAATGATACTTGCCATAGAACTTATACTGCCACCATTACCATGTATTAATAACAAAGGCTTTCCGCTGCCATATTGTTCAGTATATATTTTTATACCATGTACCGAAAAATATTTTCCTGTAGCAGTATTGTTGCCATAATCAATTTTTGGTTGACCAAATATTTGTTTTGCGAAAATGAAAAAAAGTAAAAGAAGATACGTTTTCTGCATTGGTATTTTTTTTAAGCTAATCACGAAAGCCCCATGTAAATATTTGAGTAAAGTTATTGTAATCCCAAATAATATGCACGCTTGATAAATTATTTATTGGATCATGTATTTAGTTAGCAAACACAAAAGTATTTAATGATACTATCTAGTAACTCTATATTTTCTGTCAAAATTTTTTTCCCTTCCCATTACTCAATCAAAAATTGCTTTCCTTACTTTACTAACCGTGTCAGTTATAGGGCTGCCAGTTTCATCATACTCAACCGCGGCCAATAAGTCGATCCTCCACATAACTTTCCTAAAATTTATCTTTCTAATGACCATCTATTTAATTAAATTGGTCTTTCATATTATGCCATGTCAGTAACTACCACTACTTCTTCATTCAACAATCAACCGGGCAAATTGATACAACAAAAAAGGCCCCCTTTTACCGAAAAGCGGTACGTACTTACCCTTGCCTTTGTAGTATCGCTTTTTATGCTGTGGGGTATTGCCATTACCATGGGCGATGTACTTAACCGTCATTTTCAACATGTGCTGGGCATATCCAAATCCAGATCGGCGCTTGTACAGTTTTCCATGTTTGGCGCTTATGCCGTCATGGGTATTCCTGCGGGTTTGTTCATGAAAAAATTTGGTTATAAAAGCGGTGTCTTACTTGGGCTGCTGCTATATGCCTTTGGTGCTTTTTTATTTATACCTGCAGCCGATGCCCAATCATTTACCTTTTTTAGGATTGCACTTTTCATACTTGCCTGTGGCCTTGCTACCATGGAGACAGTAGCACATCCTTTTATGTCGGTGTTAGGACCACAAGACAGCAGCCCACAGCGTCTTAATTTTGCACAGGGCTTTAATGGATTGGGGGGCGTAGCAGGGTCTGCAATGGGAGGGTATTTTATTTTACGTTCAATACATTCAAACGATCTGGAATCAGTAAAAATCTTGTATGCCGCAATAGGGTCACTGCTGGTGATGATTGCAGCCGCTTTTTATTTTTTGAAGATCCCATTGTTATCGGAAGCAGATGATGCAGTGGCTGAGGTGGAATCTTTAGCAGTTGCAACAGCACCGGAAAAGCTTATGCATACAAAGGGGCTATTTAAATATAAACATTTTAAATGGGCGATTGCAGCACAATTTTTTAATGTTGCAGCACAAGGTGGCACATGGGCATTTTTTATAAATTATGGGGTAGAAAAAATGGGCTTTAGCGGAGAGAAGGCTGCTTATTTTTTTTCTTTTAGTATGCTATTAAAAATGACAGGCCGTTTTGCAGGTGCCTACCTGATGCGTTTTATTGATCCCGGTAAATTACTTGGCATATTCGCATTGTGCAATGTATTGATGTGTTTGATTGTAGCACAAAGTTTTGGATTGATTTCTTTTATCGCATTGATCATGCTTAATTTTTTCTTTAGCATTATGTATCCAACCATTTATAGTCTTGGGTTAAAAGATCTTGGCCCCCACAAACAGCAGGCTTCTTCGTTTATTGTTATGGGTGTGGCCGGGGGTGCAGTCTTTCCCCCTTTAATGGGATTGGTTGCCAATCATGATATAGCTACCGCTTATTATTTACCCATCATCTGCTATGCATTTATTTTTCTTTTTGCATTTAAACTCAGTAAACTAAGATGAAGGTGATGATTGAAAGTTGCCTTAACATAACCGCCCAAAGTTTTCAAAATACGCAAAGATGCAGAATAGTGTAAAAAAAATTACTGAAGAAATAAGATATTAAAAAGCATTTCAGAATATTCTATATTTAAAATCTACCTGCGTTAATTGCCAGATATAATTTGGGCTTATAATTTTAGCTGCTTGTCAAAAACAAAATAGTATCCTAATACTGTTTAGTTATCCACAGCCATGCAATAAATGTAATGCAGCAGTACGTTATAAAAAGTAATAAATACATTTTCAATATTCTATAAAATGATATCCCCTTATCAAAGCAAAAATAGTTGCTGCTGAGTGACGGATAAATTTGTAAACCAAAAGATGAGAAAGATTTGTGGTATAAAAATACTTGCAGTATTGATGCTTTGCCTGGGTATCGCTTCCTGCTCAATTTTTAAAAAAGGCACCCGCCGATTACAAGAGGCTGAATTATCGGTAATAAAAACAGACCCTTCCTATAAATCAAAACAAAATTCTTTTTTCGAAACCATTACAAGGAAAAGCACTGCCAAAAAAGGTTTTTGTATCATTCATAAAACAGAAAGCAAATATTATTTTGAAATTCCTGATTCAATTTTTGAGAAAGATATTTTGATTGTTAACCGTATTTCCAAGGCTGCAGCACAGGTAAGGCCCGATCATGATTATTCGGGTTATGGAGCCGATCAGATTGGGGAGAATGTTATCCGTTTTTACAAAGGAGCAAACAATAAAGTATTCATAAAAAAAATTGAATACTCCAGCAGCCGGTCAACCGACTCCAGTGATAACGGTATGTACAGGGCAGTGATGAATTCTAATTTACCCCCTATCATGGCGGCTTTTGAAATCAAAGCGTACGCTCCTGATTCTTCAAGTGTATTAATTGATATGACAGATTATATCAAGGATGACAACGAACTTTTTTTCTTTAGCGGGCAACAAAAAAGATTGTACAATCTGGGGAGTTTACAAAATGATAAATCTTATATACAAGGTGTTACCTCCTTTCCGTTGAACATAGAAATAAAAACGGTAAAAACATTTTCAAATGGCAATGCAGGTATGGCACAGTCATTACCTTATGTAACGTATGAATTAAATACCTCTATGGTGCTGCTTCCAAAAATCCCAATGAAAGCACGTAGTGTTGATGAAAGGGTAGGTTATTTTGGACGGGGTTATGTTGACTTTGATATTCAGCATCCCCAGGGTTTTAATGGCACCTGGTTGGTAACCCGCTGGCGACTGGAACCCAAAGATGAAGATATTGAACGGTATAAGAGAGGTGAATTGGTGGAACCAAAAAAGCCGATCATTTATTATATAGATCCGGCAACGCCCAAAAAATGGGTGCCGTATTTAATACAGGGCGTAAACGCCTGGCAAAAAGCATTTGAAAAAGCCGGTTTCAAAAATGCCATTTACGCTTTGGAGGCACCATTGAATGACCCGGAATGGAGCCTTGAAGATTCAAGGCATAGTGCGATTGTGTACAAAGCCTCCTGGATACAAAATGCCAGCGGCCCCAATGTAAATGATCCACGAACTGGCGAAATTCTGGAAGCACACATCAACTGGTATCATAACATTACAGAAGTATTGCACGACTGGTATTTTATCCAGGCTTCACCGAGTGACCCAGCTGCCCGTAAAATGATATTGGAGGACAGCGTGATGGGCAAGTTGATAACTTTTGTGTGCAGCCACGAGGTTGGCCATACGCTGGGGCTGGCCCATAACTTTGCCTCCTCTTCTACTGTGCCGGTAGATAGCCTTAGAAATAAAAAATGGATAGCAGTTAATGGTATTTGCCCGTCTATTATGGATTACGCCCGTTTTAATTATGTGGCACAACCAGAAGATAGTTTGGAAGAAAAAGAATTGATTCCACAAATAGGTGCTTACGATGAATGGGCAATTGAATGGGGATACCGGTGGTTACAACAAATAAAAACATCAACAGAAGAAAAAGAATATCTAAATAAATGGGTGATAAAAAAATTAGAAGACCCAAGACTTTTATATGCTTATGGAGGTGCCCAAAGCCAGGCAGAAGACCTGGGTGATGATGCTGTTAAAGCAAGCATGTATGGCATTCGTAATTTGAAAAGAATAATGCCACAGCTTTTAAACTGGGCAAAATTACCTAATGAAAATTATGATGGCGCAAACAAAATGGATGATCAGCTTATCTATCAGTTCAGGCGTTATCTATCTCATGTAAGTGAAAGTATCGGAGGCAGGTATCTAACCCCAAAAACAGTTGAGCAAAAAGGAAATGTTATAGCGTATGTAAGCCGTGAAAAGCAAAAAGATGCAGTAAATTTTTTACAACAGGAGCTATTCAAAACGCCAGACTGGTTATTCAACAAGGAAATATTTTCCGTTACCGGAGGAGGTGGTTATATAGATATCCTGAATATACAAAAAGCTGTTTTAAATGAAATAATGTCTCCTCAAAAAATAAACCGCCTGATCTGTAGCCAGGCATTGCAGCCCGAAAATGCCTACACGCCCAAGCAGTTTTTTAATGATCTTGAAACAGGGATATGGTCAGAGTTGCCAGGTAATAAGCCCATCAGTATGTATCGCCGCAATTTACAAAAAGCATACGTCGCACAGTTATTAACGTTACAGGATGCCATAGGAACTACACCTGCTGCAATGAATGCGTACTCTTTATCATTGATTGATTTATTATCCATTTTAAAAGCCCACAAAATATTGTTGCTGGCAAAAATAACAAATGCGATGTCAAAATATAAAGATGAAGAAACAAGATGGCATTTGACAGATCTGTCAGACAGGTTAAAAAATACTTCTGAAACGAGCTTTCAATACCTGCTTAAAAAGTCAGGCGGCAATGCAATGGATGGCCAAAATAAAAAAGATGAATTGCTGGATGCTATACCCACCCTTGAAAAAATAATGAATACTAAGCCGGTAAACTGCTGGAAAATGTTTGATGATAAAAGCTACCTTTTTTAATGTTTCCGAATCAAATTAATTCCTTTATCATTTAGTGAAACGGCAGTTAAGCACCCAACACTAATTTTTCAATGAAAGATTGTTGCAGCCTCTGCAAATATTTTATAAGACTCCAGCCTTGCATCCTGGTCATAAATATGTGATACTACCATCACCTCATTCACGGTTGTTTTTTCCAAAAAAAGTTGCAAGGTTTGGCTTATTTTTCCCGGGCCGCCAATAAAACTATACGTCAGCATTTGTTGTAGCGAAGCTGTTTCCGCTTCGTTTAAAATCTTGCTGATATCATCAACAGGAGCTTGCAATAATCTTCTTCTGCCACTTATGATACCAAAAAATAATTGCTGTAAAGAGGTCGACAGCCTGGTTGCTTCTGCATCTGTACCGGCGGCAATTACATTTACACAGCTTATTACATAAGGTGCAGTTAAGCTGGCGGATGGACGAAAGTTTTTCCGGTATATATCAATGGCCTTTAAAAATTGAGCTGGTGCAAAATGGCTGGCAAACGCATACGGTAAACCCATGGCAGCGGCCAGCAGCGCACTATCGGTGCTGGAGCCCAGTATCCAAATGGGGATATCAAGACCCTCGCCGGGAATAGCCCTCACCTTGCTGTTGCTATTATCTGCCGAAAAAAAAGTTTGTAATTTTTGAATGTCTTGTGCAAAATTAACTTCCGCTCTAAAGTTCTCTCCCCTTATGGCGTAGGCGGTAAGCTGATCGGTGCCGGGTGCCCTGCCCAATCCAAGATCTATACGGCCGGGATATAGCGATGCCAGTGTACCAAATTGTTCAGCCACTATCAGTGGCGCATGATTGGGCAGCATAATGCCGCCAGCCCCTACCCTGATGGTGCTGGTGCCTCCTGCTACATAACCTATTAATACCGGTGTGGCCGAGCTTGCCACATTTGGCATATTATGGTGTTCTGCAAACCAATAACGGGTGTAACCCAATTGCTCTGCATACTTTGCCAGGCGCAGGCTGTTGTGAAAACTATCTGCCGCTGTTTTGCCTTCTAATACGGTCGCCAGGTCTAAAACTGACCAGGCTATATTGTTGGATGATTTGTTGTACATGTTGTAACGGCTGAACTCTTTTTTGTAATAGTTGATAAGAAGCAAGATTGATGAATGTTAGGGCCAACCTACAGTGAGCTATACTAAATAAGAAATAAAATGAGGGATAGTCATGTTGTCCAATTGTTTTGAATTACATTGGGTCGGTCTACTTACTCCACCAACAATTTAACCATACAGCCATTGAACTCAGCATTCATCAATTCACAAATTTATCATTCGGTGCGTCTAATGTGTGTAAAGTTAAGTGTGAACGGATAAACCCAACAAACACTTAAATTTGCTACTGCTAAAACCATCATGTATGTACTTTAAAAGATCCATTGTATTGTTTTTAATTGTTACCCTTGCATTGCAGGTAAAGGCACAAAGGGCTTACGATATAATCGTAAAATATACCAATTTTATTGGCGGAGCTGAAAACTGGAAAAAAGTGCAATCCATCAATTCAAAAGGCACTTATAATTATAATGGTATTGAGTTTCCATTTACTGCTTATTCAAAAGCACCTAACCTTTATAAATACATGGTACCGTTTAAGGGTAAATATTTTGCGCAGGCATTTGATGGCCGGACGGGATGGAAAATAGATGCCTTGAAGGGAGAAAAAAGCAAGACCATGCTTAACGGAAAAGATGCCCTGGCAATGATGAATGAGGCTGATGTAGAACTGGAGAGCCCGTTCATAAACTATCTGCAAAAAGGGCACGATGCATTGCTGCAGGGTGTTGACACTGTTGAAGGAGCTGCTTGTTTTAAAGTATTGTTTACCCGCCGCAATGGTGATGTTGAAACCTACTTTTTTAAATGCAGTAATTTTGAACTGGTAAAAAAGCAAGCCCCCTCAAAAAATGCTGAACTTGAAAAAAATGTATTGGATACATACTACCGAGACTACCGGACTGTTGAAGGAATAACCATTCCATTTATACAGGAGAGCAAAAATAACAACCAGCCGGTATTGACCATTACCATAAAAAAAATTACGTTTAATAAACCCATTGCAGATGATGAGTTTAAACCCTGATTTGTAAATGCCCGGTTTTAATTAATCAATTTTCTTCCACCTGACGCCGCAGCCAATTGCTTTTGTAAATGCAATTGCTGGTTTATTATTTTTTAATAACGCATTCACGGCATCTTCTACAAATTTGGTTTTGGCAGGGTTGG
>JANYFT010000362.1 GCA_025359625.1 Ferruginibacter sp. | reverse complement strand
AAAAATGCTATTAAAAATAACCAGTTGGCCCATGCTTTTTTGTTTTGCGGACCAAGGGGTGTAGGCAAAACAACCTGTGCCAGAATATTGGCAAAAACTATTAACTGCGAAAACCAGACTAAAGACGGCGAAGCTTGTAACGTTTGCAACAGTTGCATTTCTTTTGATGCAGGTACTTCTTTAAACATACACGAATTAGATGCTGCAAGCAATAATTCGGTAGATGATATCAGAAGCCTTGTTGAGCAGGTTCGTTTTGCACCGCAGGCGGGAAAATACAAAGTATATATTGTAGACGAGGTACACATGCTTAGTTCATCGGCCTTCAATGCCTTTTTAAAAACGCTGGAAGAGCCACCTCCTTATGCTATATTTATTTTAGCCACTACCGAAAAACATAAAATACTGCCCACCATTTTAAGCCGTTGTCAAATATTTGATTTTAAACGCATCACCAATGCTGATACGGTAGAACACCTGCAGGAAATTTGCGATAAGGAATCAATAAAAGCCGATAAAGCAGCCCTGCACGTGATTGCACAAAAAAGCGAAGGTTGCATGAGGGATTCACTGAGTATTTTGGATAAGATAGTAAGCTTTACCAATGGCCAGGTAACCTACACCAATACGCTGGAGCACCTTAATATTTTAGATGAAGATTATTATTTTAAGATGCTGGATTTTTTACAGCAACAAGATCTTAGCAGCGGCCTGTTAATGTATGATGAAATAAACCGCAAAGGGTTTGAGGGTGATACCGTATTAAATGGCTTTGCAGAATTTTTACGCAACCTGCTGGTAAGTCGCGATGTTAAAGTAGCCATGCTGCTGGAAGTGGCAGAAGATTTTAAACAAAAATATTTACAGACTGCACAAAAGATTCCGGCGGCATACATTATCAGCGCCTTAAACATTTTAAACGAGGCCGAACTGAATTATAAACAATCACGAAATAAGCGGTTGCATGTTGAGCTTACCATCATCAAACTAAGCTACTTGCAGCAGGCATTGGAACTGGTGAACAACGATGGTGTTGTAAGTAAAAAAAAACTACTTGATGGTGCAAAAACAGTAGCTTTCAGGGCACTGCCCATTATAAAAGTGCAGCAAACCCTGTCAGCCGAAAGTAATGCTGAGCTTGGAGTTAAGCCACAGCAGGCTGTTAAACCAAAGCAGCATAACGAAGCAAAACTAATTATTGAAGAACCATCTGTTGAAATAAAAAAAATAGTAAATACCAACCCACAGGCAAATTCAGGCTCCTCTAATTCAAAAACCACCACGGCACCCAAAACTTCACTTGGTTCGCTTAGTAAGATACGCCAGCAAATAACGCAACAAAATAAAAATGGCAACAGCGAAGCCATCCTGATTTCAGAAGAAGAATTGTATGTGTGCTGGGGACAATTTATTGAAAAGCTTCGGCTTAAAAGTAATTTTTCAGCCGTTACCAATTTTAAGGCAGCCGAATTAAAAGTTATTGATAACAACACCATCGAAATTATTACACAGGGCGAAATACACAAAGCATTTATTGAAGTGGAAAGGGCAAACCTGGTGAATCATCTGCAAAATCATTTTAATAATCGCTTACTTATTTACCAGGTAATGGTAATAGAAAAAGAAGATACCTCCATTGCAACTGCTGTTCCGTTAACAAGGAAACAGCAGTATTTAAAAATTATTGAAGAATACCCGCTGGTGAAGGAATTGAAAGAAAGATTAAAATTAGAGATAGACTAATAAATTAACCGGCAGTTATTTTAAATTTTTTGTTGCTGCATTTTAGGGTTGCCCACTTTTTGCAGACTATTAGTTGTAGCAGAATTCTTTTGAAGGTTGGCAACCCTAAACGAAAATTTGAAATGCATCCACTAACAACGTTTGATTTGCCTTTTTTGCATTAATTTCGACCTTCAATTTAAACACATAAGAAATTATTTATTATGGCAGAAGTGATACGCATGCCGCTGTTGAGCGATACTATGACGGAAGGAAAAATTATAACCTGGAATAAAAAAGTAGGCGATAAGGTAAAAAGCGATGATGTGTTGGCAGATGTGGAAACGGATAAAGCTACAATGGAAGTAACAGGCTATGCAGATGGCACATTACTTTATATAGGTGTACCCGCCGGAGAGGCCGCCAAAATAAACCAGATCATCGCGATTGTGGGTAAGGAAGGTGAAGATTACAAAGCCTTGCTTGATGGCGATAAGGAGGCGGCGAAAGCAGCACCAGCAAAAGAAACCAAAGAAGCTGCACCTGCACCAACTGAAGCACCCAAACAATCTACTGCACCCGCTGCAACTGCAAAAGTTGCCTTACCCGCCGGTGCAAAAGAAATAAGGATGCCATTGCTTAGTGATACCATGACAGAAGGCAAAATAGTTGCGTGGAATAAAAAAGTGGGCGACCTTGTAAAAAGTGATGATGTACTGGCAGATGTGGAAACCGATAAAGCTACCATGGAAGTGGTAGGTTACGAAGAGGGTACTTTATTATACATTGGCGTTGAAGCAGGCAGTGCTGCCAAAATAAATGAAATCATTGCCATTGTTGGCAAAGCTGGTACAGATGTTAGCGCTTATGTAACAGCGGAAAAATCCGGCGCTAATTCAGCAACAACTACTACCGCTTCAACACCAGCAGCAATTGAAACTGCTATTGCAGCTACCGAACAACCAGCCACCGGAAATAACGAATCCACTACAGGCGACCAGCGTATTAAAGCTTCTCCACTTGCAAAAAAATTAGCGGCTGATAAAGGAATCGACCTAACAAAAGTTAACGGTAGCGGAGACAATGGCCGCATTACAAAAAAGGACATCGATAGTTATGTTCCGGCTGCTAAACCTGCGGTAGCGGATGCACCTAAAATTGCTGCTACCGCAAAATCTTCAGCCCCTGCTTTTACTGCCATCGGACAAGAAGGTTACACAGATACACCGTTGACACAAATGCGTAAAGTTATTGCCCGCCGTTTAGGCGAGAGCAAATTTTCGGCACCGCATTTTTACCTGACCATGGAAATAAACATGGACAATGCCATGACCTCAAGGGTAGCAATGAACGAAGTTAGCCCGGTTAAGATTTCTTTTAACGATATGATCATTAAAGCCAGTGCCATGGCTTTACGCCAGCACCCTGATGTTAACAGTAGCTGGATGGGGGATTTTATCCGTCACAACCAGCACATCCATATCGGCTCTGCGTTGGCATTACCAGAAGGCTTGATAGTGCCGGTAATTCGTTTTGCAGATCAAAAATCGTTATCGCAAATTGCTGCTGATGCAAAGGAATTATACGGTAAGGCAAAAGATAAAAAATTACAACCCAACGAATTTAGCGGCAATACTTTCACCATCTCTAATTTAGGTATGATGGATATTGAAGAGTTTACCGCCATCATCAATCCGCCTGACAGCGCTATTTTAGCCGTAGGTGCCATTAAAGAAAAAGTGGTGAAAAAGAGCGATGGCTTTGGTGTGATCAATGTTATGAAACTTACACTGAGCTGCGACCATAGGAGTGTGGATGGCGCTGTGGGTGCCGCTTTTTTACAAACACTGAAAAAGTTTTTGGAGAACCCGGTTACAATGTTGGTTTAATTTGAATAAAGATATTTTGTGAGGCGTTAGTTTTAAAAGCTAACGTCTTTTTTTATTTTTTAACCAGGCCAAAAATCAATTTGGTGCTTCATGGGCAGCTTGCCCGCAGCGTGGATCGCCCGCTTTAACAATATTTATTTATTGAACTTTTTTAATAAAGCCTGTTTCTTAAACACTCAACTTACTTTTATTGTATTACTTTAATCAATGTAATTTTACATCCTGATCAATGAACTCAAAACCTATCATATTATTCGACGGTATTTGTAATTTATGCGATGGAGCTGTGCAGTTCATCATCAGGCATGATCCAAATAAAAAATTTTTATTTACTTCTTTACAAAGTGAAGCGGGACAAAATTTATTGAAAGAATATCAATCACCTGTAGCAAATTTTAATTCCTTTATATTGATACAGGAGGGTAAAATTTACGACAAATCTACAGGTGCATTAAAAGTTGCCAGGCAAATAAAAGGGGCATGGAGCTGGTTATATATTTTTATAATTATCCCCAAATTTATACGTGATGCCATCTATAGCCTGATAGCGCAAAACCGTTACAAATGGTTTGGGAAAAAGGATACCTGCATGTTGCCAACATCAGAATTAAAGGCAAGGTTTTTGTAATAACGAAAACTATACAACTATGGATAAGAAAAAAACATTGGTGATTGGGGCATCTGAAAATCCTGAACGATACAGCAATTTAGCCGTTCAAAAATTAACTGCACACCAACATCCGGTGGTGGCAATTGGTTTAAAGAAAGGCAGCATTGGCAATACAGTAATTGAATCGCAGCAAATTCCTTTTATTGATGTTAATACAGTAACCCTTTACATCAACCCATCAAGGCAACCGGTTTATTACGATTATATATTTTCTTTGCATCCCAAAAGAATTATTTTTAATCCGGGTACCGAAAACGAAGAGTTTGCTGAACAGGCAAAACAAAAAGGAATTATAACACAGGAAGCCTGCACGCTGGTGTTGTTAAGCACCGGGCAATACTGATAAAATGCTTTGTTGACCACTTTCTAAAATCAAGCCTTCTACTAATTTAATCGCCCCTATAAAATAATTTTTCCACATCTGCGTTTATCATTGTAAGATCACTGAATTTTTTGCTCAACTGGAGCAAATATCCTAATATCATTACCATGAAAAACCTTGCAACCACTATCCTTATGGCCCTGCTGATCCTTTTAGCAGCCAGCAGTTTTGCCCAACAGGCTTCAACAGAAAGGTCTTCGCCGGTAAAGCCGTTTTTATTTAGCCAATTCCCCGATGTAATTAATTGTACTACTTCTCAGTTAAATAGTTTTTTTGCCAGCGGCCAGGGTCAAAATATAAATGTCTCTTTTAATAATATCCTAACACTTGCAGGTTTTGTTAAAAGCAACCTGGCAAAATATAGTAATCTGCAAACAGTAGTTATACAATTACCTGCCTTTAATAATATTTTATTCAGCCTATCTAAAAGAACAGATGAGCAGAATGATATTATTTATGCCGGGCACCTTTTTAACAGTGCTTATGCAGACGGGTACGAATTAAAAAAAACAGGTAAAGAAAATTACCAATTAATAAAAATATCAATGGAAAAAATTTTACCCACTTGTAATCAATAAAAAACAGGGCATATCACTTACAAAAATCCTTATCCCTAAACAGCCCGGCCAACCCCGGAAAGAAAAACCAAAAAATGAAAAAAACTGCTACTCCCTTTATACTGCTGCTGGCATTGTTGGTTTCTTTCAATGTTTACAGTTTGCCCATGTTAAGTAGTTTATCTACCGCCTCTGCTACCATTTTTTTAGACTTCGATGGTCACAATGTAAACAGTGCTTTATGGCAAGGTGGCACACCATTTACCTGTGCCCCTTCTGTTATGACTGACGCACAAATAACAGAAGTATTTAACAGGGTTTCAGAAGATTACCGGCCATTTAATATCAATATCACTACCGATTCCAGCGCATTTTTAGCCGCACCACTTAATAAAAGAATAAGGGTTGTAGTAACCCCTACCAGTGCCTGGTATCCAGGGGTTGGCGGTGTGTCGTATGTTGGTTCATTTACCTGGGGCGATGATACGCCTTGCTTTGTTTTTTGTGATAAACTTGGGCCCAACAGTGCTAAAATGGTAGCTGAATGCTGCTCTCATGAAAGTGGCCACACAGTTGGTTTATCACACCAGTCGAAGTACGATGGAAGTTGTAACTTAACGGCAACCTATAACGACGGATCTGGGTCGGGCCAGGTTGGCTGGGCACCAATTATGGGTAATAGTTATTACAAAAATATGAGTGGCTGGAACAACGGACCAACACCCTACGGATGTACAGTTGTACAGGATAACCTATCTATCATAACTTCTCAAAATGGTTTCACCTACAGAACAGATGATTATACCGATAGCATTAAGAGCACAGCAACTGCACTTACTATTTCGGCAACTCCTGTTAATGGAATAATAACCAGTTCTACAGATAAAGATGCTTTTAAAATTACCCTTGCTGCTAATTCAAACTTTCATATAGAGGTAAATCCGTTTAGCATAAATACCAATAACCAGGGAGCCAATCTTGATGTAAAAGTTTCAATTTATAATGCCAGTAAAATACTGGTAAACACTTATGACCCTATAGATAAAATGAATGTAGTTATAGATACTGTTTTAAACGCCGGCAATTATTACATGGTGGTAGAAGGCGGTGGCAATACCAATGTAAGTGACTATGGCAGTTTGGGATCGTACAGCATCACTGGTTTGCAGGGTATCTTGCCCATACACGAAGTAAAATTAACAGGCAGGGTTGATAAAAATAAACACCAATTGAACTGGAACATCATTTCTGATGATCCTATCAAATCAATTACAGTAGAATCATCATTAACAGGCAGCAACAATTTTATTGAAATTAATACCATTAGCGGCATAGATAACAGCTTTGTGTATGCGCCGTTTCAACACAACGAAATTTTTTATCGCCTTAAAGTAATTTCAGTATTAAATCAAACAGTTTATTCCAATACCATTGCATTAAAAGCAAATAGCAAAACAGGCCCATTGTTTAACGTATCAACATTTGTACGCAACCAGATCACGGTTAATGCGTCAGATAATTATCAATATTATTTAAGCAATACCAATGGAAATATTATCGCACAGGGAAATGGCAAACAAGGATTTAACCAGGTTAATATTAATCAGCAGCCAGCAGGCATGTATATTTTGCAACTGATAAGCAATAACGAAAAACAAACAGAAAGAATTATAAAACAGTAAGGTAGATTCATGTGTAAGTTAAGGGGTTAGCAAAAGGGGCTAACCCTTTTTTTGTTGCACTTCTCTGTAACCAACAGGCTAATTTTAAAGGGCACCTTTTTTAAATGTATTCAATAGTTGATCTTTTCTATTTTGCTGTAATGAAAATTGGCAACTAACCAGCAAGCATACCTGTAATTATTGCTCTTAATTTACCAACTTATAATTTACCCGTATCTATAACAAAATATTAAATTATTATTACAACTATGGCCTTACAGTTAATGATGTTGTTTTTTTAAGTACTTTTAGAAAACCCCATTTATATGTTATGGAGAAAATTCAATGGCGACCCCATTCAGCTACCCATTAAACAAGCGGTGGAAGAAACTATTAAAAGGGAAACCACAGCCGGTAATCATCTTAAAGTTTGCATTGGTACCGATAGCCAAGTAAAAGGTAAAGAAACCGAGTTTGCCACTGTAATTGTTTTTTTACGGGAAGGCCGCGGAGGCTTTATGTTCATTCACAATGAAAAAACTTTGGTAAAGTACAGCATCAAAGAACGCATGCTGGTAGAGGTTGCCAAAAGTATTGAAATTGCGTATGAACTATGCAACCTGTTTACTTTGTATGATGTGGATATGGAAGTGCATGCCGACATCAACACCAATCCACAATTTAAAAGCAACGAAGCGTTACGGGAGGCCATGGGATACATTCTCGGTATGGGTTTTGCCTTTAAAGCCAAGCCAGAAGCCTTTGCCAGCAGCAGTTGTGCCAACAAAGTGGTCAATTAATCAACCGTTCTTAATGAAATAGTTTGTATACAAAAATGTACGAACTATACATTTGACTCCTATTTATCATGAATGTAAAATCAGGAGATATTGATTGTTGGCCATTCATATCATGCTTCTTTCTTTGCCTCATTTTTTTCATCAATCAGTGTAAGTATTTTATCCCTGCCCAGCTTTTTATTGGCGCTGCTTACAAAATGCTGTGGCAAAAACTGCCAGGTTTTTCTTAAGCGGTCTAAAAATAATTTTACGTTCTTCGCTACCACCGCCTGTGTTTCTTTATCTGCTTTAGTAAATACCAGGGCAAAAGGAATTTGCCATGCATCCAACTGGTTTAAAAAATCAAGATCCAGCTTTTGAGGTGTATGCCGGGCATCTATCAATACAAAAACCATTTCAAGATTGGTTCTTTTACGCAGGTAATTCTCAATCATTTGTTCCCATCTTCTGCGGCTGCGGATGCTTACTTTAGCAAAGCCGTAACCCGGTAAATCTACCAGGTACCATTTTACATTTTCCCCTTCCTTTTTAGTGTTGATCACAGAAGCAGATGTAATTTCAAACTGATTAATGAGCTGCGTTTTACCAGGTGTACCCGAAGTTTTTGCAAGCTTATCATTATTGCAAAGCATGTTGATCAATGAAGATTTACCCACATTGCTGCGGCCAATAAACGCATATTCCTTTTTATCGGGTGCAGGGCATTTTTCAAAATCCGGACTGCTGATGATATATTTTGCTGACTTTATTAGCATGCGGCAAAGATACTGAAAGCGATCCCCTGAAGGGGCGCAATTTTGATACGCTGATTTTTACCGGTAAAGTTGAAAACATGAATAGTTGCATCAATCTGAGCTTTAATAAAAGTCTCTTTCAGCTGCTGTATTGGTACAACAGTGCGACGCCTGTGAAGCTCCACATAGCTGCTGTATTGGTTAGGATAATAATTGTATTAATGAACTAAAGCATTAAGATTAACGTATATCTAAATGTTAAACAAAGGCTAATAACAAGTACTGTAAAAATCGTAATCCTTTATCTTTGCACCACAATGACAGAATTTGCACATGACATTATTGTTCCATCAAAAGGTTCTGATCTTTCTAAAAAAGATCAGGTGGCAGATATGTTCAACAATATTGCTTGTCGCTACGATTTTTTAAACCGCTTTTTAAGTGCCGGTATAGATATCTGGTGGCGTAAAAAAGCCATCCGCCAGTTAATAAAACTAAGGCCAAAAAATATTTTGGATGTGGCTACAGGCACGGCTGATGTGGCTATTATGACTACTGCTATATTACATCCTGATAAAATCACCGGTATTGATATCAGCGATGGCATGCTGGAAATTGGCAGAATAAAAATTAAAAAAAGGGGCCTGGAAAAGACGATAGAGCTGTTAAATGGAGATAGTGAAACAATAAAATTTGCTGACAACTCGTTTGATGCGGTAACTGTAGCTTTTGGCGTTAGGAATTTTGAAAATTTAGAGAAGGGCCTGGGTGAAATAAAGAGGGTATTAAAACCCGGCGGAAAATTGGTAATATTAGAATTTAGCCAACCCCAAATTGCCGGCGTAAAGCAGTTATACAATATGTACATGAAATTAGTGGCACGAAATGTCGGTAAATTATTTTCAAAAAACCGCAACGCATATAAATATTTAGACGAATCAATTAAAAAATTTCCCGAAGGCAAAAACTTTACTTTAATCCTGGATAACCTGGGATACACAAACACTTATTGTAAACCTTTGAGTTTAGGAATATGCAGCATTTATTGCGGAGAAAATTAACCTCCATCATCATCATATTTTTAGTCGTCCCGTATATCGGGCTATCGCAGTTACGTACCCAATTGAACCTGCCAGATCATGATAATAGCTTGTACCATTTTGGCATCAACCTGGGCTTTAATAAATCGCATTTTAGTTTTACACACCATCCCGTTTTTTTACAGCAGGATAGTGTTTTGGCCATTGAGAGCATCAACAGTACGGGTATCAATCTGGCCTGGCTGGTAAACATAAACCTCAATAACCATTTCGATCTGCGTACCTACCCCCTCAATTTAACTTTTAGTGAAAAAGCATTTGAGTATACGTTACCCCACCCTGATATACCTGGCGGGGAAAGCAATATAACCATAAAAAAAGTACAATCCATCACGCTCAGTTTACCCATTCAGATTAAATTTAGCAGCGACCGTATTGACAATATAAAAGTGTATACGATGGCGGGTGCCAAATTCGATTACGACCTTGCTGCCAATGCAGGTAAAAACAATGGAGAAGAGCTTATTAAACTAAATAAATTCGATTATGGAATTGAAGGTGCTATTGGCTTTCATTTGTATTTTCCTTTTTTTGTATTAACCCCCGAACTGAAAGTTAGCTGGGGCCTCGCCAACCTTCATAGCAGAAATTCTGCCCTGAAATTTTCAAGCAATATTGATAAAATCAATAGCCGGATGATCTCTTTTTCATTAACGGTTGAGTAAAATTTTTATCCTCTTTTTCGCAACAGTAATAACAATTCTGTTTAGGACTAGTGACAGATAAATAGATTTTCATGCGGTTGTAATAAAGTAATTCTTCCTAAAAATCATATTCACGTTTAGCAATATTAAAACGGATACCCGCCGTAACCATAGTGCTGTTATTTTGAGTAGCTACATTTTCAATTTTATAATTGCGTTGCTGTGCAGTCAGTTCAAAATATAAATTTTCTCTTACCTCGTAAGATAATTGTAAGGTTCCGTTAAAGCAGGTTGCTTTTCTTCCTCCTCCAATATCATATCCATAATCGCCTGTACGGGTTGTATAATCCAAAAAAGGATTACTACCGAAGTTTCTTCCATTCAAACTATCCAGGCCCTGAATATAAAAAATAATCTTTCCATTAATGTACCATCTAGGAGCAGGCTGATAACGGAGTATACCAATAAACTCCTGAAAATTTGCGCCTAAAGGATGCGCCAGTGGCTGATTGTAATGGGTATAGTTTGCAACAGGCGTGTTATGTGAATACGTAAACGGCCTTACCCTGTTTGATTCTACCTGCAGGTCAAGATTGGGTATACCAAATGCATCCACATATTTTGCCCCCACTTGTATACCCCATTTATTTGCCCACCAGCCGGTATTTGCTTTTACCTGGTTTAAAACAAATTCATCCAATAAGAACTGTCCATAAAACTGAAAGTGATGTGCCACGTTCGCTTTAAAATCAAAACCAGCCAACGCATTATCAGGGCTGCCTAGTGTTCCTTCTATGTGCCGGTAAAAAATAATCGGGTTCATGTACTGAAAATCAAAATGATTTTTTCTGCCAAAAATAATGCCTTCGAATAAACCAACATTTAGCCATTTGGTAAGGTTAATACTCAAGTGATGCATGGCCGCATATTTTTTGTCGAGCAGGGTATCGCCATGTTTTACAAACTGTGGTTCCAGTTCCATAAATATATTCTGGTAATTGAATTTCCATATTTTGGTATTGAGTTTTGCAAAAAGGTAGCTGTTGCCCCAATCGCTCAGAAATAAACTTCGGTAACCATCGCCGATAAAGTTTTTATCAAAGCCAAATTGTATGTCAATATATTTAGCCGCATTAAAAGTGACATACCCCCTTGCGTCAAAATAATCCACACCTGAAGTTTTAAATCCTTTGTAAAATCCAACACCTGGTACAGCCCTTAACTCACTTATTTTTTGCTGAAAAAATTTAGGGCCACGTTCCTGGTTATCTGTAATGCTGGTAAAAAATCCAACCTTTTTGGAGATCATTCCCCTTACATTAACACCACGGGTATTTAAATAGAGCGACTCATCATTACCACTTTCTTTTCCCCCATGCAATTGCAGTATTGGATTAATGGCTAAAAAAAAATCTTTAGTATTTACTTCAAGCAAGTTCGGTTTGGTGATGTACAGGGATTTAAGTATTGGCTTTTTGCTGGCAAAACTTTCTTTTGAACCAGTTACCCACTCGGTGTTATTCATTAAGAAACTGTTCATATTGTATTCATCCATGCCGCTAAGCTTAAAAGGTTTGGTTTCTGCAACAACAAGGGAGTTGCCTGCATCCTTATGAAGGCTGTCGAGAAATTCAGCCTGCTGAACAATATATTTTCGGTTATAAGGCTTTATGGAAGAAAAATTTATACCGGTATTTGTTCCATACCTGATCTCTAACCGGTCAACAAAATGATATCCTTTATCACCCCCAGGTAAGTAGGTAGATTGAGCAGTTGCCACAAACGGACAAATAAAAACAAGCAGTTTGATAAAGCTTTTAATAATTTGCATTTTATTTTGTTGGTTTAACTAAACAATTATTTTGAAGATATGCAAAAATACCTTTTTAAGAACATACAGATTGTAAATGAGGGAAAAATTGAGGTACTTGACCTTTTAACAAATGGCGAGCGTATAGAAAAGGTAGACACAAACCTCGATAGCAAAAGTGATGTGATAGAAATAAATGGTGAAGGAAAATTTTTATTGCCGGGAGTCATTGACGACCAGGTACATTTTAGGGAACCTGGGCTAACACATAAAGCTACTATTTACACAGAAAGCAAAGCAGCCGTGGCAGGTGGCGTTACCAGTTTTATGGAAATGCCCAACACCATTCCCAATGCGCTGACCGTTGATTTGTTAGAAGATAAATACAGCATTGCAGCCCTACATTCGCTGGCCAATTACTCATTTTTTATGGGGGTAAGCAATACCAATGCAGCAGAGGTTTTAAAAGTAAATAAACTGAAAGCGGATATCTGTGGCATTAAAATATTTATGGGCGCCAGTACCGGTAATATGTTGGTAGATAATTACGGAACGCTGGAAACAATTTTCAGGGAAACGGAAATGTTAATTGCTACGCATTGTGAAGATGAAAAAATTATAAAAGAAAATTATCAGCGTTTAAAAAAAGAGAAAGAGATTTTATCAGCGGCGGACCATCCATTAATAAGAGACGACAATGCCTGTTATGAATCTTCTCTTTCTGCAATACAACTGGCCAAAAAATACAATAGTCGTTTGCACATTTTACACATCAGCACCGAAAAAGAATTACAATTATTCGGCAACATGTTTCCCTTAAAAGAAAAAAGAATTACTGCTGAAGTGTGTGTACACCACCTTCATTTTACATCGGATGATTACGAACGCCTTGGTTATAAAATTAAATGCAATCCTGCCATAAAAGCGCCACATAATAAAGAAGCTCTCTGGAAAGCCTTGCTGGATGACCGCCTGGACGTTATTGCTACCGACCATGCACCACATTTGTTGAGTGAAAAAGACGGGGATTATGAACATGCCCATGCCGGCCTGCCCCTGGTGCAGCACCCTTTATTGTTGATGCTGCATTATTACCGGCAAGGCAACATCTCTTTAGAAAAAATTGTTGAAAAGATGAGCCATGCGGTAGCAGATTGCTTTCGCATAAAAGACAGGGGTTATATTAGGGAAGGTTATTATGCCGACCTTGTATTGGTAGATATGAATACGCCCAGCTCAGTGAGTAAAGAAAATATTTTATACAAATGCGGCTGGAGCCCGCTGGAAGGTTTTACTTTTCCGGCAACCATTACCCATACATTTGTAAATGGAAGAATGGTTTATGGAAATGGTATATGGGATGAATCTATAAAAGGGCAACGGTTGAAATTTAGCCACCTCTAACTTCCAAAATGGCGAGAACCAAATGCGGAGACTTTGAAATTTGGATAGTAGGATTAAATTTAAAAACTGACTAAACTTTTAAATACATATACATTTCTTAAATCCCTTTGGGGATGAGAGGGCATCTTTTATGGAAATAGATAAAACAACATTTACCGATCTTGCAATATTAGATGCAGCCGAAGAATTTTCTGTCTTCAATAAACTTAATCTCTGTCGCACAGTAGGCGGCAGGGATAAACTGTATGAGAATTTTTGCACCCCACTCAATAGCATCGAAGCAATAACTGGCATACAGCAAACACTGCAAACAATTTTACAAGATATTCATCACTGGCCTGCAAAGATCAGTAATGGATCAGTACTGATGATTGAAAAATTTTACAATGCCACCATTGATGATATCCCTGCAAAACCCACAACCATTACCGCATACAGCTATAAATATTTTCACCGCCCAGATTTTTCACTGGTAGAATATTCGGTAGGCCACGCTTTTGATTTTATTAAAGGAATGCAGGAACTGATACAGCTTTTTTTAAAAGTTGACAGTCCTGCACCCCTGCGCAGGAGTTTGCTTTTTGCTCAGCAAATTATCAGTCAAAAACAATTTTTAATAATTGAGCAAACCAATCAATCAACAAGCCTTACCATAGTGCAGCAATTGGAATTAGGTAGGTATTTGCGGTATCATTTTAAAAGGGATATGCTGCAACTGCTGGATATTTATTTTCAGTTGGATGCATGGTATGGCATGGCGCTGGCGGTAAAAACATACGGCTTGCATTTTCCTCAATTTGTACCCGGTGATGAACCCTTGTTGCAGGCAACTGGTTTATACCATTTACTGTTACCGCAACCTGTGGGCTACGATATAGTGCTGCATCCAAAATGTAATTTCCTTTTTTTAACAGGGGCTAATATGGCGGGTAAAAGCACTTTTATTAAAGCTATTGGTGCGTCCGTTTTTCTAGCCCATATAGGCATGGGTGTGCCTGCCCAACAGATGCAACTAAGTTTATTTGATGGCTTACTAAGCAATATCAACGTAGTAGATAATTTAGGAAAAGGCGAAAGCTATTTTTACAACGAAGTGCAACGCATTAAATCAACCGTAATAAAAATTTCTGATGGCAGAAAATGGCTGATATTGATTGATGAACTGTTTAAAGGCACCAATGTGGAAGATGCTATGAAATGTTCTTCTACCGTTATTGAAGGATTACTAAAAATTACCAACTCCCTTTTTATATTAAGTACCCATTTGTATGAAATTGGCGAAGGATTAAAAAAATATCCTAACATAAGTTTTAATTATTTTGAAACCGCCGTAAAAAACGATCAGTTACTTTTTAGCTACCAGTTAAAAAAAGGCATTAGCAACGACAGGTTGGGCTACCTGATTTTAAAAAATGAAGGGGTGGTGGATATGCTGGAAAAATTATAATGGTAACCCGAATTTTAAATCACGAATTACACAAAATTAAAATGCTCTTTTAAAATGAATTACAGTTAGTAGCACAACTGGCAATTGCTTTCCTAATAAACTTTATACCCTTCATTGTCTTATCTGCTCTTTACAAACCTTATTTATTCCGCATACTTTAAATACCTTATTTACTCTTTATACTTTAATCCTTGTAAATTTGCAGCTATGTTTTGGCAAAAAAACCTAACAGTATTTCACAATGAATTTTTTCAGGATTTTTAAGTACATACGTATTCCAAAAAACAAACTGGCACTTTATCTTTTTTATACTATTTTATCAACGCTCTTTTCGCTGCTTTCGATCAATGCACTGGCGCCTTTTATGAATATTATTTTTAAGGCAGATAGTGGCTTGCCGACTGTTCAAACAAAATCGCTGGGCAGGTTCAATAATTTTTTTCAGTTGCTCATCAGTAACCATAGCCCCTTATATGCACTGGGAGTTATCTGCAGCTTAATGATCGTTTCCATCTTTCTAAAAAATATATTTGTTTACCTGTCGCTGTATGTATCAACGCCGCTGCGGAGCAAAATTCTGGCAGACTTCCGGTTGCGCCTGTATACCAAGATCCTGCAATTACCGGTAAGCTTTTTTACAGAACAAAAAAAGGGCGACCTTATGAGCCGCATGATTGGCGATATTGCCGAAGTACAAAATTCTATATTTACTGCATTAGAAGGATTGGTGAAAGACCCGCTGATAATTATATCTTTTTTAATTTCCATGATTATATTAAGCCCTCAGTTGTCATTATTCCTACTCATCTTTTTGCCCATTACCGGGTTGATTATTGGCAGGATAAGCAAACGTTTAAAAAAACAATCTACTGCCTACTCAGAAGCTAATGGAGAAAACCTCTCTCATGTAGAAGAAACACTGGGCAGCATTAAGGTAATAAAAGCATTTACCGCCGAACCCAGGATGTTGCAAAAATTCAGTGCCGGAAATGATAAATTATTTTTGCTGTTAAATAAAATGACCCTGCGCCGCGACCTTGCCAGCCCTTTAACAGAAGTATTAGGCGTAACGGTACTGTGCGCTATTTTATACATTGGTGGCAGGTTTGTTTTTAGTGAAGGCAACCATCTAACCGGTGGCGATTTGATGGCTTTTATTTTGTTGTTTGCGATGATCATCAATCCTGCCAAGAATTTATCTACCACCATATCAAATATGCAAAAAGGAATGGGTGCTGTTGAAAGGATTGAAGAAGTATTGAATGCTCCTTTGCAGGTAGAAGAGAAAGCAGATGCAATTGCTTTAACCGGCTTCAATGACCGCATAGAATTTAAAAATGTGTGCTTTAATTATGAAGATAAATCCATTCTAAAAACCATCAGTTTTGTAATTGAAAAAGGAAAAACTGTAGCATTGGTGGGTTCATCAGGGGCAGGAAAATCTACCCTTGCCGATCTCATTCCAAGGTTTCATGATGTGGCTGAAGGTGCTATCCTTATTGACGGTGTAAACATAAAAGATTTTACCATTCCATCGCTGCGCAAACAAATGAGCATTGTTACCCAGGAAGCAATTTTATTTAATGATACCATTGCCAACAATATTGCTTTGGGAAATATCAACGCCACACCCGAAGAAATAACCGCAGCAGCCACCATTGCCAACGCCCACAAATTTATCATCCAAAAAGAAAACGGCTACGATACAAATATTGGCGACCGGGGAATGAAATTAAGTGGTGGCGAACGCCAGCGGATAACCATTGCCAGGGCAGTTTTACAAAACCCGCCGATATTGATTTTAGATGAAGCCACCTCTTCATTAGATACAGAAAGTGAGCGCCTGGTGCAGGATGCCATTATAAACCTGATGCAGGACCGGACCTCTCTCGTGATAGCGCATCGCCTCAGCACCATCCGCAATGCAGATGAAATTATCGTGTTGCAAAAAGGAGAGATCATAGAAAAAGGCACCCACGATTCATTGATTGCACAAAACAGTTTTTATAAAAAACTAGTTGATATGCAGGAGATAAAATAGATAGTTATCTTTTTTAGGTTTTTACTTAGCGGAGTCGAAGTATTAAATTTTGCTTTACTAACAACTTCCCAATCTCTTATCGGTTTAGCACTCGCATACATTTTCCCTTACAGGTTTTCACCAAATGTATCCGCAATTATAAAGTACTACCCGTGAAACTGATATAAAATAGCCATTAATATTTATATGCTTCTCTTCAGCATAATACCGTTTGCCCGCTGATAGCAATTAATAAATAACAAAGCACCCTACTTTTTTATATAAAAATAAAAAAAGTAAATTTGTATAAAATAAAAACAGCATGACAACCTTAGCTATCCGTCAAAAACTATCTGATTATTTACAAGTTGCTGATGATAAAAAAATAAGAGCTATCTACACCATTTTAGAAGATGATATAAATGAGGGAGGTCGTATTAGTATAGAACAATACAATAAGGAAATAGACGAGGCGATAGAGGAAGTAAAACGAGGTGAAGTATTTACCCATGAAGAAATGGTTAAAATATCAAAAACCTGGTAATGGAAAAAAGGAAAGTAACCTGGAGTAAACAGGCAACGGTTGAGTTTAGAGCAGCCATTAAATATATCCGTCAGGACTCGGAACAAAATGTGGATAAAGTGAAAGAAAGCATACTGAATAAAATAAATGCTTTAGCAGATGATAGCGTGGTTTACCGAAAGGATTCGTATAAAAATAATAATGATGGAAATTATTTATACTTTGAATTACTGCGATTACGGATTGTTATTATGCAGAGCCGAAAGAAGTATTTATAATTAGGATAAGGCATACTAAAATGGAGCCAAAAAAGTATTAGTAACACTCCAACTGTTAATGGAACACTTTTTATTCAGCATTGGCCAACATATTAAAAGCCAAATTGAAAATACAAAGTACAAGAGCGCCTAATAGAGTACCGTATTGATTCTTAACCCGGCCAATCATTTTTATTGAAAACTTCTCATTGAAAATAAAAGAATAGCGGAGACAAGTTATTCAATATTTAAATTCAAATTTAGCAAAACACCTTGCATGTAGCAACCCCGCTTTTTTTACAAAGCAATAAATAATTAACTTTTAAAAAAATTGATTGCATATCTTTCTACCCATATTTGTTATCCATTTTAATTTGTAATCCATGCTGGTAAAAACTTACGGGAGTGCTGTTTATGGAGTAGAAGCAATTACCATTGCTGTAGAAGTAAATATTAACAACCAGGGTAAAAGTGATGCCATCATTGTGGGCCTTCCGGATGGTGCTGTTAAAGAAAGTTTACTGCGGGTAGAAAGTGCCATTAAAGACAATGGTTATTTTATGCCCCGTACCAGGCTGATCGTAAATTTAGCCCCGGCTGATATCCGCAAAAGTGGTACTGCATTTGACCTGCCGATTGCAATGGCAACATTAGGTGCAAGTGAACAACTGATCAATCCTGAAAAATTAACGGACTATGTCATCATGGGTGAACTGAGTTTAGATGGCACCGTAAGATCCATCAAAGGGGCATTACCCATTGCCATACAGGCACGTAAAGAAAACTTTAAAGGGCTGATAGTGCCAAAGCAAAATGCCCGGGAAGCCGCCATGGTAAATAACCTGCTGGTGTATGGTGTTGGCCATCTGAACGAAGTGGTTGATTTTTTTAAAGATGAAACTACTATTCAACCAACGATTGTAAACACCAGGGAAGAATTTGCTTACGCACAAAGCGATTTTGATATTGATTTTTGTGATGTAAAAGGCCAGGAAAATATTAAACGTGCGCTGGAAATTGCAGCCGCCGGTGGCCACAATGCCATTTTAATTGGTCCGCCCGGTGCAGGCAAAACTATGCTGGCAAAGCGTTTGCCCACCATACTTCCGCCATTGAGTTTACAAGAAGCTTTGGAGACAACCAAAATTCACAGTGTAGCCGGCAAGTTGCCAGAGAACGCTACACTCATTTCAAAACGTCCTTATCGTTCGCCACACCATACCATAAGCGATGTGGCTTTAGTTGGAGGCGGAGGTAATCCGCAGCCGGGTGAAATTTCTTTGGCACATAATGGTGTGTTGTTTTTAGATGAATTGCCGGAGTTTAAAAGAACAGTTTTGGAAGTGATGAGGCAGCCGATGGAGGAAAGAAAAGTGACGATCAGCAGGGCAAAAATTGCGTTGGAGTTTCCCTGTAGTTTTATGTTGATTGCATCTATGAATCCATGTCCCTGCGGTTATTTCAATCATCCAGATAAACAATGCACCTGCCCGCCCGGAGGGGTACAAAAATATTTGAATAAAATTTCAGGACCGCTTCTTGACAGGATTGACCTGCATGTAGAAGTAACGCCTGTTGCATTTAGTGAACTATCTTCTACCAAACAATATGAAAAAAGTGACCTTATAAGAGAAAGGGTTATTAAAGCCAGGAACATACAGGAGGAAAGATATAAGGACAATGAAGGTGTGTATGCCAATGCACAGATGAGCAGTAAAATGCTAAAAGAAATTTGCGTAATAAATACTGCCAGTCAAAATTTATTAAAGATTGCAATGGAAAAATTAAATCTATCTGCCCGTGCCTATGACAGAATTTTAAAAGTTAGCAGAACCATTGCCGACCTTGCAGGCAGCGCAGATATTAAAGCAGAACATCTGGCAGAAGCTATACAATACAGGAGTTTGGACAGGGAAGGTTGGGCAGGTTGAAGTATAAAAACCAAATAAGGATTTACATTTCAATTATGGAAACATTTTGCAGCAATAAAATATATTTCACGTGTAGGTATAAAATTTTAGTTGATAATAAGACTTAATAAAAATGAAAGTATTAGTAACAGGTGGAACAGGGTTTATAGGATCCTTTGTAGTAGAAGCACTTTTACAAAATAACCATGAGGTGGTAATTATGTCTCATGGTAGTTTGCTGCCTGCTTACCTGCAAAAACTTCAAAATAAGATCACTTATTTTCAGGCAGATTTTGGGGAGGCGGATGCCCTTGAAAAAGCCTTGCCGGGCTGTGACGCAGTTATTCACCTGGCATGGTCAACCGTTCCTAAACAGACCAGGGGCGTTACTGCTTACGAGTTTTCGAGCAACATCAATAGTGGCATTAATTTAATTGAAAAATGTATTGATTTTAATATTGATAAATTCATTTTTCTTTCTTCCGGTGGCACTGTTTATGGAACACCCAATCAAATACCTATCACTGAATCGCATCCTGAAAATCCAATATCAAATTATGGTTTAGGAAAACTAACAATGGAAAAACTCCTTCATCTTTATCACTACACAAACCGGTTAAATTATACTATCCTTCGTGTTTCAAATGCGTATGGCGAGCGGCAGAATTTATATAAAAACCAGGGAGTAATTGGGGTATGGCTTAAAAGTATTTTACAACATAAAAAAATAGAAATATGGGGTGATGGCTCGGTGGTGAGGGATTATGTATATGTTAGGGATGTAGCTACTGCTGTAATAAGTGCGTTAACACTTGTTAAAGGTGCTGCTGTTTATAATATTGGCGGAGGAAATGGGTACTCGTTAAATGATATTATTACTGCAATCAATAATGAAATCGGTATTTCATTTGAATTAAATTATAAGCCTTCCAGAAATTTTGATGTGCCCGTAAATGTTTTAGATATATCTATGGCCAAAGAGAAAATTGGGTACCACCCTACAATTGGTTTATCAGAAGGAATAGGCAGAACATGGAAATGGATAGGTGGGCAATAAGTTTTAAAATTAGTGGTCAGCAGTATATTTGCCAGGAGATCAGTTACTATTTATTGATGTTAAAATATGCGCCTTATTGCCCGATAGCAGCAAGTTTAAACTGCCACAATTACTACAAAATAAGAAACTTTTTTTTATTTTTTTTGATGCAGATATTCATGATTTTTGTTTGGGAATATTTTGTCAACTATTTTTTTCAACCGGAGGTTGGTATTTTTAATTCTTTGAAATACCGGCAAATTTGCCATGTCTAATAATTGTATTTCTTCAATAATTTTTTCATAATTCCATTGGGCAAAATATGCCTTGATAAAAAAATCATTGATGGCTTTATCCCATATATCTTTTGCAGACCAATAATGCACAATCTTTGATTTTGCTTCCTGTAAATTATAATATTTTTCCAGCGCAAGTGAGAGGGAATATTGCTCAATAAAATACCTGGTAATTCCTCTTTTACACATCTCATCACAAATAGCAAGCGCCAGTTCGCAGTCTTTTCCTTGTTGCATATTTGGGGTTGCTACCAGGCCGGCATTCCACATACAATGGGTTGGCTGCATAGCAATACCCGCAAAAGACTGATGGGCAATTTGCTTCCACATATTTTTCTGCGTTTTGTTTTTTCTGGCAGATAAAGCACCTTCATTTTCATGCATAAAAGCCGTCCCATTCTGTAAGCTGTTTTTAAGCGCTGTAGCATCACCGTATAAAAAGCTATCACAATCAAGATACAAAACCGGCTGCCCGGGATAAAGATGGCAAATCTTTTCTATCGCTTTAATTTTTATCCGCCAGAAAAACTGGTATTCTCCTTTCCAGGCCAAAAGGTCGGCTTCGGTTACCAGGATAACATTTATGTGTGGCGCAAGGTGCTTATAATAATCTTCCTTATCCGTAATAATATTTATAGTATGTATTGCCCTAGGTTGTGCCAGGAATGAATATATAGAAAAGGATGCCTGCAAATAAATTGAAGGGTTATTGCCAAAAGTAATGTAGAGTAGATTCATAATTTATCTTCAAATAATCCTAAAGTTAAATGAGCTGCTTTTAACTGGTGATGGTAGATAAATAAATTGTGCAGGCGCTCTGCCATAAAGCCAAAAACCCTGGTTTGGTAACCCTCTCTGTGCATGTTGATGCGGTGTTGTACTTCGTTTAAAACAGTGAATAAAAAATGGAGGTAATTATCCCAAACGTCCCACCGTGCAATCATCATGTTGTTGTAACTCATTACTTTTAATTGCCCGTAACTTTCAATGCTGTCCTTAAACTCGGGGAACTTTTCTATCACTACCTGCATGGTTGCATCATAATCTTCTTTTACATGGCATACAGTATAAGCATCTTTTATGTTGTAAATAATTCCTTTTTCTTTTCTCGCCCAGGTTGGCCTTTGAACAATTATATCATGCTCACTTAACAATTGCTGCAAAGTGTTATATAGTTGCGGAGTTAAAATATTATCTAATATTTTTTGAGAGGTCCTGTAATAATAGCGGCTTCTCTTTTTAAAGAAAAGCTTGTATTTATCTTCAATAAAATAGCGGCGGTAATGGCATAGGCCCCATGCATCGGCCTGCGTTCTGTTTGCATTCTTCATTACCCAGTAAGCCACTGTAAGTTCGCTGTAAATAGCATTCAGGTGCGAAATACTGTCGCCTTCATCGTCACCCTGCATGGATAGTTTTATTGGTGCAACTGCGGCCCCTGCCTGCACAGGGGTTATATATCCCGCTTTGGAAAACAAAGAAAAAGCCAGGTGATAAGCGCTGAATAATTGTATGGAAGGCAACATAATATTTGGCTAAATTAGTTTAAAAAAGTTTTACGGCTAACAAATTGATGATATGCTGATTTTTATAGGGATCATATTTAATAGCATAACATCATCATACTTCGTTTGCAATTACCATCGCCTAATTAATAAAAACATGAAATGAAATTATTCATGCACCATCTTTTAGTTTTGTTGATAATGTACTACATTCATCTAAATAAAATATTTTAATGAATGCTATTTCAGTAATTATTATTGCAAAAAATGAGGCGGAAAATATTGTTG
>JANYFT010000310.1 GCA_025359625.1 Ferruginibacter sp. | reverse complement strand
TGAAAAAAAATCAGGGCGGATAACGATAAAGCACATACGCAGTACCTTATCGGAGTTGAAATAGAATAATATAGTAGATTAATTTTCTTCCTTCCCAGCAAGGTTTCCTCCCGAGCACGTGTTAAAGCCAGGGAAGATATAATATTCCTGAAATGTAAAAGGTAAACCCTATTTTTAAATCAACATTCATGTTGCAGGCAAATAATAAAGCCGGCCAATTGAAATTAATTTATAAAAACTATTACCCAACAACAACAGATAGAAAAAAACAACCCGATACTTTTCCATGTGTTAGTTGCCATTGTAAAACGACACCATACAAACTTTGAGCAGACAAAAAATTTACAACAAAAAATGCAGAAGAAACTACTGCCAATTGGATATTATCTGAAACTTGCAGACAACTGTTTGACAAAGGGAATAGATGAAATTCAATCTCAACACCATTTGAATAGAATTGAATGGCAAGTTTTAAATTCAATCTACGAGAAACCAGAAATTTTAAAAAACGAAATCCTGGAACTGATGAAACCACTTGCTGCCAATCGCTCAGTAGAAACTATTTTACCAAATTCGTTGACAGAGGCAAAGTTGAGATTAAAAACAACATGCTGGCTTTGACAACCGAAGGGAAAGAATTACATAAATCCTGCTTTGACACTCAACAAGAATTTAGAAATAAAACAGTTACTGATATTTCAGAAACAGATTACCAAACCACAATTTCAACGCTACAAAAGATGATAGCTAACATATCATAAAGCAATAAACAAAAGCAAATACAATGAAACTTAATCACATCAATTTAGTTGTTTCAAATGTTGCGGAAGCAATCGTTTTTTTTGAGACATATTTTAATTTCAAATGTACCGATATAAAGGGTGACAATATTGTTGCTATTTTGAAGGGTGCAGACAGCTTTACACTTGTTATTATGACGAACAAAGAAGGTAAGGCTATTTATCCAGACGCATTTCATATAGGTTTTATGTTGGACAACACAAACGCTGTAACAGAAACTTATGAAAAATTAAAAAGTGGCGGTATTGCCGTTGGGCAAGAACCAAGAAAAATAAGAGACAGTTTTGGATTCTATTTTAACTTTGACACTGTGATGATAGAAGTTGGACATTATATAAATTAGACCGACTTTGGAGCGATAGTAAGTTTCAAAAAGGCAATCATGCATAAGATGTCGCCTCTTAATTTTAAAACAAACCCTATTGGGACATACGCAAGTCCAGTATTTTTATTTTTTGCTTTTTCCAAATCTTCGCCCTCCTTAATCAATTGTTATTGCACCGCAGCTAATTGCTGTTTATCCTATTTTATAATTGCTTTATCTTGGGAAAACTCCAATTATTAATCAACCAGAGGATTATTTTTTGTATTATTTATTTTGTTCTTTACAGGTTTATCTATATCCTTTTTGGTTCTTTGTAAATAAATTAAAAAAGCACGAATAACTTTTTGATTGTCGGGTAAAAGTTGCCTTGGATCAGATAATTTTAACGTATTAGAACCATAAGGTCCTGTAGATATTAAGTTGATCTCATAGCCATCTCCATAAGCTCTTTTAATATTTTCAATTTTAAATTCCATATGCTCTGTTTTAAAATCTTCTGAGTAAAAGAATTTTCTATTTAAACCGTCTTTTTTTAAATCTTTTAACTTATCCACCAATATAATTAAAGTGTCTAATTCAGTTTTGTAAATTGGGTACAAACCATCACTTAAATTCGCCCTTGTAACTGAATCAACTAAAATAGCTGGCTTATACCATCGCCTGTCTAATAAGGCGTATGTTTGAGACTTAGCCAAATTGAGAAAAATTGTTAAAACAAAAATTGTCAATACTATCTTTTTCATGTAATAAAATTGTTTGTTTTTATGTATCGGAGTTTTTACCACATACATTAAAAATGATTAGAGGTTTCCGTGAAACCCTGACGTAGAATATACGTCGCAGCTAAAGATAGTCAGTATAGTAACACCAAAATTTCACAATCTAAATAATCCATTGGCTACTGTACCGGTGTGGTTGTCACCACAACCGTTGTTAGTCTTATTGACCAAAAATCAAGTTGAATACTATTATTCATCAACCAAATTTATCATACCGGTATAGATGATTTTAATATGCTAAAATATTGCTGAAATTATATTAGTCCATCGCTTGGAATGTTGGTCCTATAAGACAACATTGGTATTTACTTTAAAGCCGGACAAACAATTTTTTCACTTTACCAACCAGATAGAAAAGACATTGAAAAAATAAAATCCGTCAAATAACTCACCTGGGGGAGGCGTTAAACATTAAACCTAAAGTGCATCACATCGCCATCATGCACAATGTATTCTTTTCCTTCAATTCTTAAACGGCCATTTTCCCTGCAGGCAGCTTCTGACTTATAGGTGATGAAATCTTCGTAGGCAATTACTTCTGCTTTAATAAAACCCTTCTCAAAATCAGTATGGATAACACTCGCCGCCTGTGGTGCTTTCCAGCCATGGTGAATGGTCCATGCCCTTACTTCCTGCACGCCTGCAGTAAAATAAGTGGACAGGTTTAGTAATTTATAGGTGGAATGAATCAGCCTGTCCAAAGCAGGTTCTGTCATTTTATATTCTTCCATAAACATGGCCTTATCATCCGGATCTTCCAGCTCTGCAATCTGCGATTCAATGGCATTGGTCATCACAATCACGGCTGCATTTTCTGCCTTTGCAGCAGCTACCAAAGCATCCGAAAATTTGTTGCCGGTGTGCATGCTTGCTTCATCCACATTGGCAACATACAACACAGGTTTATCGCTCAATAAAAAGTTTTCTGCAATGGCTTCTTTTTCCGCTTTACTTAAGCTCATTGATAAAATATTTTTTCCCTTGTTAAGGTGTTCTTTGCACCTTAACAACACATCATATTCGAGCTTCAGTTTTGCATCGCCAGTCTTCAACATTTTTTCTGTACGGGATATCTTTCTTTCCACACTGTCCAGGTCTTTTAACTGCAATTCTGTTTCAATAATTTCTTTATCGCTTAAAGGATTGATAGGACCCTCATCTCTTAAAATATTCTCATCTTCAAAACAACGGATAACATGAATGATGGCATCCACCTCACGGATATTGGCTAAAAATTTATTGCCTAAACCTTCACCTTTGCTGGCACCTCGTACAAGGCCTGCTATATCTACAATTTCAATCTGTGTTGGCACGGTGCGGTTAGGTTGCACTAACTCTGCCAGCTTATCAATCCTTGGGTCGGGCACATTTACCAAACCTGTATTGGGTTCAATGGTACAAAAGCGGTAATTACTTGCCTGTGCTTTAGCACTATTGCTAACTGCATTAAATAAAGTTGATTTTCCTACATTGGGTAATCCCACGATGCCTGCCTTTAAAGCCATGTTTTTTATTGTTTAATGTTGTATGTTTTTTGTTCTTTCAACATTGGTATCAGTAAACTGAAACAAAGTATATACTACCAAGTATGAGCAGAAAGTATTTTCAGGTTGCAAAGGTAAGGTTTGCGGTGAAATTTCAGGTTTCAGTATAAAACACTAATTTCAAACTTCAATTTTATTGTCAGCATTACTTAGTTATGCGGCGTAAGACTGAACCCGAAGGCTTAACAGAAAACAATAAACTAAAACCTTTATATGGCATTAAGCAGGATATGGTCGGCATTTATAATTGTTGCCATAACGGTGGCCGGCATTAAATGTTTTTTCTTTGGCGATTCGCAGATTTTTGCCTGGATGGTGAGTGGCAAAGCCAGCGATCCTTTAAACCCATTTAAAGTAGATGGTATTATTGAAACCTGCTGGGTAGCGGTAGATATTTGTTTAAAGCTGGTAGGTATTTTAGCGCTTTTTATAGGCTTTATGAATATTGCCGAAAAGGCAGGCGGGATAAGGCTTTTGTCCCGTATTGTTGGCCCATTTTTTTCTAAGCTTTTTCCAGAAATCCCCAATGGTCATGCCTCTATGGGGTATATGATCATGAATTTTTCAGCCAACCTTTTGGGGTTAGATAATGCTGCCACGCCATTCGGATTAAAAGCAATGGATAGTTTGCAGGAACTTAATCCAGATAAAGAAGTGGCTTCCAATTCGCAGATCATGTTTCTATGTTTGCATGCAGCCGGTTTAAATTTAATTCCTGTTAGTGTAATTGCAGTAAGGGCTGCACAACATGCATCTGATCCTACAGATGTTTTTCTGCCCTGCATGATCGTAACATTTGTGGGTACTATGACGGCAATGATCATTGTTTCTTTTAAGCAAAAGATCAATTTATTTCAGCCTGTAATATTAAGTTGGGTATTGGGCATTTCTGCTGTGATTGCTTTGCTGGTTTTATATGTAACAAGGCTAGATGCCGCAGGTATCCAGTTGTTTTCCGGTAAGCTAAGTAATGGTTTGATACTGCTTGTTTTTCTACTGATTGTTTTAGGTGGATTGTATAAAAAGATAGATTTGTTTGCTGCTTTTGTAGATGGCGCAAAAAATGGGTTTGATACTGCCATCCGGATTATACCTTATATACTTGGAATATTGGTTGCAGTAAGCATGCTTCGCACCAGTGGTACCTTTGATGCCGTCATCAATGGGATGAAACATTTTTTCGCCCTCCTTGGTGCAGATACCCGTTTTGTTGATGGCTTGCCAACGGCTTTAATAAGGCCGTTGAGTGGGGGTGCTGCACGTGGAATGATGGTGAGCACGATGACTACTTTTGGGCCTGATTCTTTTGCCAGTAAGCTGTCTGGAATTTTTCAGGGGGCATCTGATACCACCTTTTATGTGGTGGCAGTTTATTTTGGATCTGTAAATATTAAGAACACCCGCTATTCAATAAGTTCGATGTTGCTGGCAGATCTGGTGGGGATTATTACTGCTATTATTTTGTGTTATTTGTTTTTTGGAAGCAGTGTGTAGAAAATAAATTGATGGGAATTTCTTACAAAGAATTCAATTTTACCGCTGCTTTTTTTGTCTATGTGTACTCTTTGATTTCTGCCGGACATGGCTCTTCTTTTTAGGCACAGCAGGCAATTGATTTTGTACGCTGTCATGATTTAGAGGCAGCAGAATTTCCTTCACTTTTGCATTTTCTGTATCATCTTCTTCTGATCCTGTGCCATCGTAATCGCCAAATAAATTGGCCATATCTTTTGCATGATAAATATTGCGGTTGTATTTATTGCCAATGATAATGATGGTAACAGAATCCTGCAACAACCGGAGAAATGCAGCATTGCTGCCATGCCACCATCCATTGTGGTAAATTGTTTTTTTACCATTGGGAAAAATATTCATCCGCCAGCCAAGGCCATAATTTTTTACACCGGCCTTCTCATTGCTGTAAGGAGTATAAGCCTGTTGTAGCGTTTGGGGCGTAAATAATTTTCCACCGGTTAAAGCCCTGTCCCATGTTAGCAGGTCTCTTGGTGTGGTATAAATATTTTTATCGCCATACACGCCATCTAAAAAATTCAGTGGAATTATTCTGCCCCGCCAGTCGTAACTGGGGTTTACTTTGGAAGTATCAAGGCTGTTAAAAAGAAAAGTATGTTTCATTTGCAGCGGTATAAAAAAAGTTTGCTGTAAAAAATCAGCTAACTTTTTGCCGCTTTGTTTTTCTACCAGCAATGCCAGCAATGCATAGTTGGTGTTGCAATAAGTAAAGTGTGTGTTGGGCGTCGCAATATTGGTAAGCTCCGCTTTCCGTGAAATTAAATAATTCAAAACATCCTCATTCTGGATCAGTTTGGTTTTATCCCAGCCCAGTGTTTCCATAAAATATAAATAGTTGGGCAAGCCGCTGCGGTGGCTCAATAAACATCGGATGGTTACACCAGGATAATTAAACGCAGGAAAATATTTACTATACTCATCATCAATATTTAATTTACCATCCTGCCACAATTTCAACACCGCCATGGCCGTAAATGTTTTTGAAACAGAAGCAATATGAAAGGAGGTAAGAGAATCAATAACATCATGGCGGTTTAGGTGGCCATTGCCATTATAGGCTTCTAAAACAATATTACCGTTTTTTGCTACCAGCATGCCACCATTAAAACCACTTGCTTTTAGTGCATGCTGATACCATTGGTCGCAGACATCGTGAAGCCGCTGTGTTTCTGCTTTTGAAAGCGGTACAGGACTGGCCAGGGCAATAGAAGACAAGCTGTCTTTTACAGGGGCTAATTTTTTATTACTGGCTGAATTACATGATCCCAGGAGTATGATTACTGAGAAAATTCCATACCGGTATGTTGTACAAATATTGGCTACAACTGGGTTGAAAACTGATTTTTTTGATGGTATCATAAAATATTAAACGATAGAAAGAATATATTTGTGCAAAATAAGCAGTAAAATTCATGGCAGACAAAAAATTAACAAGTTATCCCAAAGAGAAAATAAATATTCTTTTTTTAGAGAATATAAGCGATGTGGCCGTAAATTTTTTTAATGACAAAGGTTATGCCAACGTTCGCAAATTAAATGGGGCATTGAGCGAAGAGCAGTTGATAAAAGAGATAAAGAATGTACACATGGTGGGCATTCGGAGTAAAACAAAGTTGACCGCCAAAGTAATTGAAGCTGCCGAAAAATTGCAGGCCATCGGATGTTTTTGCATCGGCATAAACCAGGTGGATCTTGCCGCCGCCACTGAACATGGAATTGCAGTTTTTAATGCCCCCTACAGCAATACAAGGAGTGTTGCTGAACTGGTAATAGGGTCTTCCATTATGCTGATAAGAAAAATTATTGATAAAAATAAAGCTGCACATGACGGCATCTGGAACAAAGAAGCTACGGGCAGTTATGAATTGCGTGGCAAAATACTGGGTATTATTGGTTACGGAAATATAGGCAGTCAGTTGAGTGTGCTGGCCGAGGGTTTAGGCATGAAAGTAATTTTTTATGATACAGAAACAAAACTGCCATTGGGCAATGCAGAGTCAAGAAAGAGCTTAAAGGAAGTGGTTAGTGTTGCAGATATCGTTTCATTGCATGTGCCTGAAATTGCCAGCACAAAAAACCTTATCAATAAAAACAACCTTAAATTTTTTAAGAAAGGCGGCATAATAATTAATTATGCCAGGGGCGAAGTGGTTGACCTGGATGCATTGGCAAAGTCCTTATCAGAAGGCTTTATGGGCGGTGCTGCCATTGATGTGTTTCCTTGGGAACCGGAAAAGAATGGGGACAAATTTACCAGTCCGCTACAAGGGTTAAGCAATGTGATATTAACGCCGCATATTGGAGGCAGCACACAGGAAGCACAGCATAATATAGGCGATGATGTAAGTGCCAAATTATTTAATTACTTAGAGAAGGGCATCAGCTTTGGCTCACACACCATACCAGCACTAAGCCTGCCACCGCAGGAAGGTACGCACCGCATCCTGCACATACATAGAAATGTACCGGGGGTACTTTCAGAAATAAATACACAACTTTCGAAACATAAAATAAATATCCTTGGTCAGTATTTAAAAACAAATGATGCGATTGGCTATGTAGTTTTGGATGTTGACAAAAGCTTAAGCAATAATGCGCTGGCATTGTTGAGAAATGTGAAGGACACCATTAAGGTTAGGATGTTGTATTAGTGAATGGGCAATAGTGAAAGGGCAAAGTACATTAGTGCAGGCGAATTTGAAAATTATTAATTGTCAATAGCCAAGTCAGTTTTTTCACCATTGACCATTGCCCATTTACAATTGCACTATTCACAACCCCCATTTCCTACACCAATCACAATTTTTCTCAGCACATAATATGTATGTATGACGAATGAAATTATAAAAAATTTACTGGAAGCGTTGGAAGTTTCACCCGAAAATGTACCACTGCGTTTACAGGTAGCCGGTATGCTGATGGTGGAAAATAAATATGAAGATGCCACCAAACAATACCAGGAAGTGTTGCAACGAAGTTATGGCAATACCAAGGCCCAAAGCGGCTTGGCGGCTGGTTATTATTATCAGCAAAAATATTCTGCCGCAATTATTGTGTACGAACAAATGCAACATAATATTTCAACAGAAGACCAGGTAGTATACATTAAATGCCTGATCAAAGAGCAGTCAATGGAGCAAGCACTTACCCATTATCAGCAGGTGCTGGCATTAAATCCAGGTTTTGCCGATGAAGAAATTGACAGTCATTTAAGGATGCCCTCTTCCAATGAAATTGCAGATGATGATTTTGACTTTTTAGATGATGAGGAATTCCTGATGGAAAAACCATCACTCAGGTTTAGTGATGTTGGCGGCATGGAAAAGGTGAAGGAAGAAATTGCTATGAAGATTATTCAACCGTTAAAAAACCCCGAACTGTATAAAGCTTTTGGCAAAAAAAGCGGGGGTGGAATTTTATTATATGGCCCGCCGGGTTGTGGCAAAACATTTATAGCCAAAGCTACTGCCGGAGAAATTGATGCCAAGTTTATCAACATCGGGCTACATGATATTTTGGATATGTGGATTGGCAACAGCGAAAAAAACCTGCACGAAATTTTTGAACTGGCGAGGCGCAATACACCCTGTGTATTATTTTTTGATGAAGTAGATGCCATGGGAGCAAGCCGCAGCGATTTAAAACAATCGGCCATGCGCCATGTTATTAACCAGTTTTTAGCAGAGCTGGATGGGGTGGCATCCAACAATGAAGGGGTACTTGTCTTAGCAGCTACCAACGCTCCATGGAGTGTAGATGCGGCTTTCAGAAGGCCGGGAAGGTTTGACAGGATAATATTTGTGGCGCCTCCGGATGAAGTTGCAAGGGTAAACATGCTACAAACCATGTTGCAGGCAAAACCCGTTGGAGAGGTGGATGCAAAGAAAATTGCCGCCGCTACGGCTGATTATTCAGGAGCTGATTTAAATGCGGTGATTGATATTGCGGTAGAAGAAAAACTACGGGAATCCATGAGTAAAGGAAGCATCCAGGTTTTAAATACAAAGGATTTACTGGCAGCAGTAAAACAACATAAGCCTACCACCACAGAATGGTTTTCCTCTGCCCGCAATTATGCATTATATTCCAATGAATCGGGTTTGTATGATGATATATTGAAGTATTTGAAGATTAAGAAATAAAGGCTAAAGCGGAAGCAACAAAAATAAAGTGCTAATATTACGGTGTTAGTCCATGTAGTTTACTTTAAATCTTTAGCATCGGTGGTTTAGTGGAAACACTAACAGGGTTTGATAAAGAAATACATCGTTTGGAGGGCTAATGCTTCCAAACAATAAAATTGCATTGGCGTTTTAAGTTATACGCCAATTAAATTATAACTTATTTCTGCTTCCGTGGTTTCGGCAATCGAAAAAAGGACAACTACTGATACAATTTTACATTCCAAAAAGAGTCATTAAGAGCATCATCGAAATAAAGTAATCTACAGCATTACAAATGTTTCTACATTTAGAAACATTTGTTATCTTTATACAAAATGTTATAATTGAAATACTTTCAAATAAGATTTTTAGAACAGGCTAAAAATTCATAGCGGGACTTGATCCAAAAGCAGCAAGGAAAATTTTCTATAACATATATCTTGCTGAACAGACAAACGATCCAACACTTTTTAAAAAACTACAGAAAGATATTTGGGAATTTAGAACAAGGTTTGCAGGGCAACAGATTCGGCTACTTGCTTTTTGGGATAAAACAAATGAAAAAGAGACCTTGGTTTTTGCTACTCATGGATTTGTTAAAAAAGTTGATAAAGTATTGGCACATGAAATTGAAAGAGCAATTAACATTAAAATAATATTTTGAAAGCAAACTTAAAAAATAATAGCATGGCCAAGACAGCAATAAAATCTTTTACACTTGCAGAAATGAAAGATAAATATATTGGTAAGGCTGGAACAAAAGACCGGGACGATTATGAATATGAACTTAATATGGAAATATTGAGCCACATGATAAAAAAAGCAAGGCATGAACGTAAATTAACGCAGGAACAATTGGGCAAACTTGTTGGTGTTCAAAAGGCACAGATTTCAAAATTAGAAAGTAGCGCTAACAGTGCGACAATTGATACTGTCCTCAAAGTTTTTAAAGCATTGAAAGCAGATATTCATTTCAATGTCACAATTGAGAACAGGCAACTTCAATTATCTTAGGATTAAAAGCAATGCAAACAAATTTGTATCGGTAATTATAATGATACTTTAGCACCAGCCTTAACCCTTATAACCACTACATGGACCCTTACATAGAAAGAGCCAACTTACTTTTAAAACAAGGCCGTGTTAATGATGCCATCACGCAGGTAAAAAATGCGTTGCAGCAAAACCCTGATAATGATGAAGCATTGGCGGTGTATGCCCGTTGTTTTTTTGATAAAAAAGACTTTGAGAAAGGAATAAAAATTACGCTGAATGCTATTGCCATTGATCCGGACAATCACTATTATTTTTATTTACTGGCATTTGGTTATTACCGGAAAAATAAAAATGGACAGGCGATTGAATACTTGCAAAAATCCATTGCATTAAACCCTTTTTTTTGTGAAAGCTACGGGCTGCTGTCGCATGTGCTGAGTGAAGAAAAGGAGTTTGAAAAAGCATTGCAAAAAGCAAATGAAGGACTGGCTTTTGACCCCGAAAATATTACCTGTTTAAATGCCCGGTCTGTTGCACTTAATAAGCTGAAACGCACAGACGACGCCATTGTAACCATGCAATATGCTTTAGCGCAAGACCCAGACAATGATTTTACGCATTCTACTGTGGCATGGAATTACCTGGAAAAAGGTAAGAATAAAATAGCCGCCACACACTTCAGGGAAGCGCTTAGGATTAACCCCAATAACAGCAATGCAAGAAGAGGTTTAAAGGAAGCGTTGAAATCTATTATACCTCCTTACAGATGGTTATTGCAATACAGTTTTTGGATAAATAATAAAGGTAAAAAAGCAAGATGGGCCATTCCGCTAGGTTTGTATTTTGGGGTTAGATTATTTTCTACCGCTTTGCAATCTAACAATACAACCCAGGCTTTGGGTGGAATACTTATCGGGCTCTATTTACTATTTGTATTAACCACCTGGCTGATAAATCCACTGGCTAACTTTTTTCTTTTATTTCATAAAGATGGAAAGTATGCCATTGATGTTACTGAAAAATGGACAGCCATTACAGTGGTTGCTTCATTGCTTACCGGTGTGGTATTATTTTGTATTGCGTGTGCCCTTACTTCTGGTGAAACATATCCACCACTGATGGTTGCAGCAATTGCTTTTTGGGCCATGGCCTTACCTTTAGGCAATATCCAATACCCGCTTTCTTTTACAGCATACACGGGTAAAAATAAAATAGCCCTGGTGCTTGTTGGTTTGGGATTATTGACAGTTGTCTTTTCTTTTGTCAATATCAACATCGCTATCGGAACAGGATTTTTATTTATCTTACTACTCGTAATAAATAGTTGGGTAAGCATCTTTAAGTAAGCAATGAAAATTCTACGATTAACTCTCCTTTAAAAAATGTTTTGCCCTGCTTTTAAATGCAGCTGTTTGATGAGGTAACTGCTCTTCAATCAATAATTTTATTTCGGGTAATATCTCCGGGTAAAGTGCAGCAAGATTGCTTAATACGGTTAATGAAAATGCTTTGATGGCAACAGCTTCTGTGGGTGATGCTACATAACCGAAACAAATATCCATTACCTGCCCCTGAAATTTTTCCGGTATATCAACATGTTGCAAAAGCCTTACGGTATTGCGT
>JANYFT010000306.1 GCA_025359625.1 Ferruginibacter sp. | reverse complement strand
GAATAGGCAGGCATTAGTAAAACGTCATCGAACGTTAAGCCTTCACCGAAAAATTTTTTTGATTTTGTTTGAGCTGGAGTGTTATTTATTGTTGCCATAGGCAAAGATAAAAGAAAAATTAATGTCGCCCAAAAGCTAACCCAAGCCCCAACCCCCAAAGGGGCTTTTGAAGCGTAAAATTATTTGATGAGCTTTTTGAATTTGTAGAGTCGTACTGCCTGTTAATTGTGAACTATAGGAATTGGAAGACTCTAAAGCCCCTTTAGGGGTTGGGGCTTTAACTCATCTTATACACTTTCCCCGGCAAACTCGTTACAATTCCATTCATTTCTAACATCAGCAATGCTGCTGCCATGGCACTGCTGCTTAAGCCGCTTTTAAAATAAAGCTGGTCTATTTGAATGCTATCCTGCTGTTGTAAAATATCTACCACAATTTTTTCATCCGGTGTAAATTCTATAAATAATTCCCGTTGTTTTTTTTGTGCAGGTTTTATTACCGGCTTCCAGTTCATCATTTCAAGCAAGTCATCGCCACCGGAAATTAAGGATGCTTTGTTATTTTTTATTAAATAATTACAGCCTTCACTTTTTACATCGGTTGTTTTGCCAGGTATGGCAAATACATCTTTGTTGTAGCCATTGGCTAATTCTGCAGTAATTAAAGAGCCGCCTTTTTTGCCACTTTCTATAACCACCAATGCGTCGCACATGCCTGCAACAATGCGGTTGCGTTTGGGAAAATTTTGTTTATCTGGATTTGTTTGGCTTAAAAATTCTGTTAGCAAGCCACCTTGTTCTACCATTTGTTTTGCCAGACTTTTATTTTGCGGCGGATAAATCCTGTCGAGGCCATGGGCCAGTACGCCTGCTGTTTGTAAATTATTTTTCAGGGCTGTTTTATGGGCAATGGTATCTATGCCATAGGCAAGGCCACTTATTATTAGTACCTGCTCATTTTGTAATTCTTCTACCAATTTTTCACAAACTATTTTACCATAATCACTGTGGTTCCGGGTACCAACAATAGAAATTATTTTAGTGGTATTCAAATCGGCTGTGCCCCGGTAGTAAAGTAATAAAGGGCTATCGTAACAATTTAATAAACGTTGCGGATAATTTTTATCGGTGATAAAAAGGGGTGCAATTTTATATTGCTCTATAAATTTTATTTCAGCTTCGCTACTGGTAAAATCCTGGAATGATTTAATGCTGTTGGCCCTTACTGTGCCAATGCCTTCTATATTTTCAAGCTCCTTCTTTTTGGCTTTAAAAACAGCTTGTGCATTGCCATACAAATTTACCAATGCCTTGGCATGTACGTCACCGATATTGGGCACCAGTGTAAGGGCAATTTGATATAAAAGTTCATCTAACATTAGGGGATAGAAATTTGTAAAAGAAGGACAATAATAAAAAATCTTTTTACAAATCCGCAATTTTTAATTGCTTATCACTCTTAATTCTGTTCTTCTGTTCAATGCTTTGCCCTGGTCGGTAGCATTATCTGCAATTGGTTTTGCCTCTCCAGACCCTTTAGATTGCAGCCTGTCCCTGGCAATTTGTTTACTGGCAAGCAAGTAGTTCACCACTGCTAAAGATCTACCGTTTGAAAGGGTGAGGTTATTCTGTGGTTTACCTACATTATCAGTATAACCGCTGATTAATATTTTTAATTTGGGGTTATCATTCATTAACTGGATAACCTTATCCAGCTCAACAATTGACTCCGGTTTTAAATCTGTTTTTTTACTGTCGAAAAAAATATTTTTTAAAATAACGACAGCACCAGCTTCTATTGGTTGCAAAGGAATATCAGCGGTATAAACAGAATCGCTGTTGTTATTAATGTTATAATTTTCTGAAAAGAAGAGATATCCTTTTCTGTTTACATTAAAGGCATAATCTTTACCTACTGGTAAAGTGGTTAAATAATTTCCATCTTCGTCTGTTTGCACCTTACTTATTAAACGGCGGCTATTGATGTCCGTTAGTTCAACTGATGATGGAAGGCCATTCTTTGTTTTGGCATCAAATACTTTTCCTTTTACCCACAATGTTCTGGGTGGTTGAATATCTTCCCTTAATTGAAAACTATACAGATCCAGCCCGCCACGGGTATCGCTGCCATCACTTGCGTAGTAAGCTGTTTTGCCATCGGCAGCAACAATTAAAGAGCCTTCTTCATCAATAGTATTGATAGGGTAACCTAAGTTTTCAGGTTCGCTCCAGGTACTATCTGTTATTTTTTTTGAAAAAAACAGGTCTGTTTGTCCGTAGCCGGGATGCCCGTCGCTGTTAAAGAAAAGTGTTTGGTTATCGGCGTACATGAATGAGCAGCTTTCATCACCTTTGGTATTAATGGTGGGGCCCAGATTTTCAGGCCTGCTCCATTTACCAGTAACGCTTCTATGTGTTACCCAAATATCTTTACCACCGTAGGTACCAGACTGATTACTTGAAAAATACAAATCTCTTTTATCAGGTGAAAGGGAGGGAGAGGATTCCCAAAAATCGGTGTTTACAATTGGGCCAATATTTTCAGCTTCACTCCAGCTATTTTTTGTTTTAAAAGAAATATAGAGGTCACAACTGCCCTGGCCTTCAGGATAGTTGCAGCCTGTAAAAACGATCCAGCTACCATCCTGCGAAATGTTTTGGGCACCTTCATTTAAGTTGGTATTTACCCTGCCACTTAATGGTTTTGCTTTGCCCCATTTACCATTCACTAAATCACATTCATAAAAATCTTCATCGCCGGATAAGCGCCTGGTGAAAATTAATTTTTTACCATCAATGGTGAGGGAGGGATAATATTCCAATGCATCGGAGTTAGCACTATCGCCTAAATTTTTTCTTGCAAATACATAATTTTTTGCAGGATGTTTTTTGTCATACTCAATTGCAAATTCGTATACAGTTTTGCGGTAGTTACCTGCTTTTATACTTTGAGGATTTAAGGTAGTATTGGAAAGAAATCCTGTAACGGTTATTAAGGCTTTCTGAAACTGGCCAATGCCAGCCAAAGAAATGGAGTAGGGGAGCAAATAGGTTTTTGAGTACACCGAATCCATTTGTAATGCTTTTTCAAAATTTATTACAGATGAATCGTATTTTTTAAGATCGGCATAGATGCCGGCTTTTGATAAGTAAGCTTCTACAAATTTTGGTTCTATCGCTATGGCTTTATTGATGTTGGCGATGGCGGCTGCATAATTTTGATTCTGCGCATTTTGATAGGCTGCTTCATAAATATCGTAGGCTTTTTTATTTACTTTTTCAGGAGCGTACCACTGGGCTTCGGTTGTGCTGTCAATAATAAATAGTACAGACACCAGCAGGGTTAGTTTTTTGAAAATGTTTTTTTCTATTTTCATTGATCTTGAATTGTTCAATGAAGATAAAACGAATTACAAAGAAAAAATTGTGGGGGCTGTTAAAAGTTCGAAGGCTGAAGGCCTAAAGCTTAAACGACTTCAAATGGATTAGCCTTATGCTTTAAGTGTTGTGCTTTTTTACCTTTTTCTTAAGGCACATTGATATATTTATGTATTTGCAGGGATAGCTGCCATTGTGGATGTGCTTTAATATAATCAATGATAAGCGGAGTAACGATGGAGGCTTTATCCCATTCTGGTTGTAAATATAATTTGCAATTGCTGCTCACTTGTGCGGCATATTTTTCAGCCCACTCAAAATCTGATTTGTTGAAGATCACCACTTTTAGTTCGTTGGCAAATGGTACTACCTCTTGTAACGGTGCTTTAAATTTTTTGGGTGATAAGCATACCCAGTCCCAGGTGCCGCTTAATGGATGCGATCCGGATGTTTCAATATTGGTTTCAAAACCTTTTGCCTGTAATGAAGCGGTGAGTGCGGTCAAGGTATGCAATAATGGTTCACCGCCAGTGATTACTACAAGTTTGGCTGGTGTTGAGGCAACTATTTTTGTAAGGTCTTCAATACTAACCAATGGATGTTTGGTTGCATCCCAACTGTTTTTTACATCGCACCATACACAGCCAACATCACAGCCGCCCAGGCGAATAAAATATGCTGCCCTGCCCTGGTGGCTGCCTTCTCCCTGGATGGTATAAAAGTGCTCCATTACAGGAAGTTGTTGTGTAGATATGGTGAGTGGTTCTGTCATTTTTAGATAGAGTAAAAGGTACGGAAATTTATGTTGCTATGATACGTTGTAATAAAAGTTCATCAAAGCTATTTTTGTACAAGAGGGCGATGCAACAATGTTGCCCAAAGCTGTGCCTTTAGTTTGGGCCAATATTTTTTTGCTCACATGCATTATAAGTATTCATTAATAAAGCTGCAATGGTCATTAAACCTACGCCTCCGGGTACAGGTGTTATATAACTGCAGTTTGGCGCTACATTGATAAAATCAACATCGCCTTTAATTGCAAACCCAGATTTTTTACTGTCATCCGGAACCCTTGTTATGCCTACATCTATCACCACTGCATTTTCTTTTACCATATCGGCTTTTAAAAATCCCGGGATGCCTAATGCAGCTACAATGATGTCGGCCTGTAAACAAAGTTCTTTTAAATTTTTAGTATGGCTATGGCAAATAGTAACCGTGCAATTACCGGGATATGCATTGCGGCTAAGCAAAATACTCATGGGCCTGCCAACAATATTACTTCTGCCAATCACTACGGCATGTTTACCTTTTGTTTCAATATTATAATGTTGCAGCATCAATAAAATGCCGTATGGTGTGGCTGGAATAAAAGTGGGTAAACCCTGTACCATTTTACCAACACTCATGGGATGAAAGCCATCAACGTCTTTATCAGGATGTATCAGGTTTATAATAGTGGCTTCGCTGATATGCTTTGGCAGTGGCAGTTGCACTAAAATACCATCTACATCACTATCTGAATTTAATTGCTCAATGGCAGTAACCAGTGCCACTTCATCAAGGTTGTCAGGCAACCTGATAAGCGAACTTTTAAAGCCTACTTCTTCGCAACTTTTTACCTTACTGGCCACATAAGTTTCGCTTGCACCATTGTTGCCGATTAAAATAGCGGCAAGGTGCGGTGTTTTTTTACCTGCATTTTTTAATGCAGCAGTTTTAATTTTTATAGCATCTTTTACAGCCTGCGATACAATTTTCCCATCTAAAATTTGCATGGCGCAAAAGTAACTACAAAACAGATATTTTACTTCAATTACCAATTTATCCTTATATTAGTTTTTATAAATTAGTACCGCTTTGAAAAAATATATTTTTATCGCATCCATTGTACTTCTTATCTCAGCCGATATTTTTTCTCAGGCTTTACGTCAGCCCGTCTCGGCTATTTACCTCGGTTTGGGTTCTTACAGCACACAGCATGATGATGTTTTTTCTTACATAAATAATCAGGCTGCTTTGGCGCAGGTAAAAAATGTTAGTGCTGGTGTGTATGGTGAAAGAAGATTTTTATTAACAGCCACAAGTCTGTACACCGCAGCCATAGCTATCCCTACAAAAAATGGCAATTTCGGGGTCAACATAAAATACAGTGGTTTCAAAAACTTTAACGAAAATCAAATAGGGCTGGCCTATGCACGAAGTTTGGGTAAAAAATGTGATGTAGGTATTCAGTTTAATTATTATGGTTACAAAGTTCCATCTTATACCAGCGCCTCCACTGTAAATTTTGAAATTGGGGCCATTGTACATTTAACGGATAAAGTAAATATGGGTGTGCATGTTTATAATCCTGTTGGCGGTAAATTTTCAAAAACAGATGAAAAATTGACTGCTGCATACAAGGTAGGATTGGGGTACGATGTGAGTGATAATTTTTTTATAAGTACCGAAATAATGAAAGAAGAAGACTTTCCGGTGAATCTAAATGCGGGGATACAATATCGTTTTATGAAACAGTTTTTTGCCAGGGTAGGTGTGGCATCTGCCACTTCAACCGGTTACGCCGGTGTAGGTATAAGCTGGAGTAATTTCAGATTGGATGTTACAGGTAGTTATCATCCTCAACTGGGCCTGTCACCTGGTTTATTATTGATAATGAATTTTGGTACGCCTGCCAATACTTCCATCAATGAATAGGAATAAAAACAGCAGTATTTATTTTTCACCACTTACAGATGGTATGCGGAAATATTTTTTTCCGCTAATCATATTTTTTTTATTTCCTTTTCGACTGATAGCGCAGCTGCCTGAAGTGCCCGTTAGCACTATGGAACAGCAGTTGGAAGCTGTAACAGAAAGTAATGATGATAATGAAACAGAGGATGATTCTTTTTTACAGGAAATGCAGCAGTTTTTAAAAGAGCCGGTAAACCTTAATACCGCTGATGCCACTCTTTTAAAAGAGCTGGTGATACTTTCTCCAATGCAAATTCAAAACATAATTTCTTATAGGAATTTTTTTGGGAAATTTATAGATATTTACGAATTGCAGGCGGTGCCTGGATGGAACATACGTACCATACAGCGTTTGCGTCCATACATAACCGTTAGTGTCAATGTAAGAATACTTAATTCTATTAGTGACAGGTTAAATAATGGAAGCAAAACTCTTTTGATAAGAGGTACTCAGGTTTTGGAACAATCCAAAGGATATAAATCAGCTGCTTCAACCACAAATAATTTTTATCCTGGCTCGCCACAAAGATTATTTGTAAGATATAAATACCAATATAAAAACTTGCTGCAGTATGGTGTTACAACAGAAAAAGATGCCGGCGAACAATTTTTTAAAGGCGCCCAGCAACAAGGGTTTGATTTTTATTCAGCACATTTGTTTGCCCGGAATATAGGTATTATAAAATCATTTGCCCTGGGCGATTTTACGGTTAATATGGGACAGGGATTAACACAATGGCAGAGCCTTGCCTTTAAAAAAAGTTCGGATGTAACCAATATCAAAAGGCAGTTAGCAGTGTTACGTCCCTATAATTCTGCAGGAGAAATTAATTTTCACCGGGGTATAGGAATTACGGTTGCTAAAAATAATTTAGAAGCGACGTTGTTTGCATCTTATAAAAAAGTAGATGCCAATTTTGTAATTGATACTTTAAATAATGAAGACTATATATCTTCTTTACAAACATCCGGCCTGCACAGAACTAAAAGCGAAACAGATGACAAAGGTGTACAAAAACAACTGGCTTTTGGGGGCAATGTTGCCTATAATAAAAGTAACTGGCATCTTGGTATCAATGCCATTCAATATCATTTTACCCTGCCGGTAAATAAGGCCCCGGATGCTTATAATATTTATGCACTTTCCGGAAAAAACTTTGGTAATTATAGTGTTGATTATAGCTACACATTTAAGAATATGCATTTTTTTGGTGAAGCAGCTACTACCAATAATTTAGATAAAGCCTTGGTGAACGGACTTATCATTAGTATAGACCCCCGAGTAGATATGAGTTTATTGTACAGGAATATTTCCAAAAGCTATCAGTCATTGTATACCAATGCTTTTACTGAAAGCACTTTACCCAACAATGAAAAAGGGGTGTATTCAGGTATCAGTATTCGCCCTGATGATTTCTGGCGCATTGATGCCTATGCAGATTTTTATAAATTTCCATGGTTGAAATATTTGGTAGATGCTCCATCTGTTGGTGTAGATTATTTAGTGCAGGCTACCTATAAACCCAATAAGCAACTGGAAATATATATCCGGTACCGAACCGAAACAAAATCCAAAAATTACAACCCTGACTTACTGACTATATCACCCGTTATTGATAAGCCCAGGCAAAATTTAAGAACGCAGATAAGTTATAAAATATACCCTGAAATAACCCTGCGCAACAGGGTAGAAATTGTTTGGTTCAATAAAAAAGGCGGCGGGGATCAAAATGGATTTTTATCGTATGCTGATTTTATTTATAAACCCATGCTAAAAAAATATTCAGGGAATATACAGCTTCAATATTTTGAAACAAACGATTATGACAGCCGTTTGTATGCTTATGAAAATGATGTGTTGTACAGTTATTCCATTCCTGTTTTTTATAACAAGGGGTTCCGGTATTATCTCAATATAAATTATGATGTCACCAGGAAAATGTCTGTATGGTTAAGATGGGCACAAACTATTTACAAAGGCCAAACCTCTGTTGGTAGTGGTCTTGATGAGATAAATGGGAATAAAAAGAGCGAGATAAAATTACAGGTACAATTTCAGTTGTAGCTATTTTTTAAAAGGGCTTTGCCTGCAAATTTTGTGGTTAAAATAAAGTGAAGTTTGTTTAGATAAATTTTTATTGGGGCTATTTCATACATTTGTAAAACGACCGTTTTTATATTATTTGCGGTAACAATAATCTTAAACATTTTACATGCCCGATCAACAAGTACCTAATCAAATAAACATCGAGATTTCAGAAGAAATGTCAGAAGGACAATATGCCAACCTGGCCATCATTACCCATAGCCACGCGGAGTTTATAGTAGATTTTGTAAACGTAATGCCAGGCACCCCAAAAAGTAAAGTAAAGAGCCGCATTATCTTAACACCTTTTCATGCAAAAAGATTTATGAAGGCGATGGTGGAGAATGTGAAAAAGTTTGAAACAGCCAATGGCACCATTCAGGATATGGAGGCACTAGAAATCCCATTTACGTTTGGAGGTCCTACAGCACAGGCTTAAAACAGGTAACTTTTTCTATATTATAAAAGGCCGCCATCAGAAAAACTATAATATCCATCTTCACTCACTATCAGGTGATCCATTACTAATATGTCAAGATATTTGGCCGCTGTTTTTATTTTTTGTGTAAGCTCTTCATCTGCTTTGCTTGGCCTTAAATTGCCAGAAGGATGATTATGGCACAATACAATGGAAGTGGCTTCCTGCTCTAAAGCAATTTTAAAAATTACCCTGGGATCGGCCACTGTGCCCGTTAAGCCCCCACGGCTGATAATTTCAAAATGATTGATCTTATTGGCTTTATTTAAAAACAAAACAGCAAAAACTTCGTAACTAAAATCTTTAATGATGGCCCTCAGGTACTGGGCAATGTCAGCGCTTGTTTTAATCACGGTTTTCTCCAATGCTAATGAGGCATGCCTTCTTCTACCAAGCTCCAGTGCTGCAGCAATGGTAATAGCTTTAGCTTCTCCAATTCCTTTTATTTTTTGCAACTCTTTTAAAGAAAGTTTACCTAACTCATTCAGGTTATCACCTCCAAGTTTTAATATTTCTTTGGCCAGTTCCACAGCAGATTTTTCTTTATGCCCATTATTTATTAAGATAGCCAGCAATTCGGAATCGCTTAAAACCGAGGCCCCTTTAGTTAATAATTTTTCTCTGGGCCTGTCATCCACAGCCCAGTTTTTTATAGACGTGGAAGGTTTGTTGATATTTTCCATTGTATAAATTTAAACATCAATTTTTAAACGATAGTTTTGCAGCATCTTATTTTCCTTCATCTTCCAATTGAAATAATTATGTCATACAACGCAAAACTTTTTTCCGGCACGGGCTCTCAATACCTTTCTGAGGCTATTGCCAAAAAATTTGGCGAGCCCCTGGGTAAAGTAAATATACAGCGCTTTAGTGATGGGGAGATTGGAGTGGAATTTCAGGAAAGTATCCGGGGCCAGTTTGTGTTTTTAATCCAAAGTACTTTTGCACCAACAGATAATTTGATGGAGTTGTTATTGATGATTGACGCTGCCAAAAGGGCCTCAGCATATAAAGTAATTGCAGTAATGCCCTATTATGGTTATGCCCGCCAGGATAGAAAAGACAGACCGAGAGTAGCAATTGGTTCAAAACTGGTAGCCAACATGCTTACCGCCGCCGGGGCTGATAGGGTAGTAACGATGGATTTACATGCTCCACAAATACAGGGTTATTTTGATATCCCTGTTGACCACCTTGATTCTTCAGCCATATTTATTCCTTACATTGAAAATTTACAGTTGGCCAATCTTACTTTTGCAGCTCCTGATGTTGGCAGTGCAAATAGAATTCGTGAAGTAGCCTCTTATTTTGAAAGCGAGATGGTAATTTGTGATAAACACAGAAAAAGAGCCAATGAGATTGCCAGCATGGTTGTAATTGGAGATGTTACTGACAGAGATATTGTACTGATAGATGATATCTGCGATACTGGTGGCACTTTGGCAAAAAGTGCAGGTTTATTAAAAGAAAAGGGGGCACGTAGTGTAAGAGCTTTTTGTACACACCCTGTTTTAAGTGGCAATGCTTACGAAAATATTGAAAATAGTGCTTTAGAAGAACTGGTTGTTTGTGACACCATTCCAGTAAAACAATATGGAGGAAAAATAAGAGTTGTCTCTACTGCTGAACTCTTTGCTATCGCCATTCGTAATGCATTGGAAAATAAAAGTATCAATAGCTTGTTTTTGCGTAGTCGGATGGCTAATAAGAATAGCTGAAATAAGGATATTTATGTTATTGGGATATTGTGCTATTCGGGTGGTTTGGGAATGTAGCATGCCTGGGGTGAAATTATCCATTATACATTTAATAATTATCCATTAATCCCCTACCTTTGCGCCTCATAAAAAAATAAAATAATGAAAACAATTACAATCGAAGGACAAATCAGGACCGAATTTGGCAAAAAAGCCACCCGCCAACTTCGCCTTGAGGAAAAAGTGCCAGCTGTAATTTACGGAG
>JANYFT010000103.1 GCA_025359625.1 Ferruginibacter sp. | reverse complement strand
CAGTGAGAATCTGGAGAGCCTGGTGTTTAATGGCAGCAAAAGCCGCAGTGCCAGTGGATTGGCAGAAGTGAGCCTCACTTTTGAAAATACCAAAAACCTGTTGCCTACCGAATTTAATATGGTGACCGTTACCCGTAAATACTACAAAAACGGGGAGAGCGAATACCGCCTGAATGATGTGGCCTGTCGCCTGAAGGATATTCATAATTTGTTTATGGATACCGGCGTTAGCACCGATAGTTATGCCATTATTGAACTGGGCATGGTGGATGATATCATCAAGGACAAAGAGAACAGCCGCCGCAAAATGCTGGAACAGGCAGCGGGGATAACTATTTACAAAACCCGTAAAAAAGAAGCCAAACTAAAGCTGGATGCTACCGAACAAGACTTGGCCCGTATTGAAGATCTGTTGTTTGAGATCAACAACCAATTGAAAAGCCTGGAGAGTCAGGCAAAAAAAGCAGAGAAATATTTTGAGATAAAAAAGGAATATAAGGAGGTGAGCATTGAGCTGGCTAAGGCAGCGCTGGAAGGTTTCAACATTACCTACCGCGACCTTAACCACCAACAGCAAACGGAAGTAGACAAGCGCATTGAACTGGAAGCAGCCATTGCATTGGAAGATGCAGCGTTGGAGCAGGAAAAACTGGGTTTTATTACACAGGAAAAAAATCTACAGGATATGCAGCATGCTTTTAACGATATGCTGGGTGCAGTGAGGGGCAAAGAAAGTGAAAAAAGTTTAGCAGCACAACGCTTACAATATTTAAGAGAAAGAGAAGGCAGCCTGAATGACTTTTTACAAAAGGCAGGCGGTCAGTTAAAGGGACTGGATGAAAGCATCCAATTTACCAGCGTGCAGATTGGTGAAGATGAACAGAAGCTGGAAGAACTGGAAGGCCGGTTGGATGAATTAAAAAATGCGGTAGAAGACAAGCGCAAAATATTTGATGAAAAGCGCAGCAGCATTGATGGCTTGCGCAGGGAAAACCAGACCATTCAGCGTAACCAGTTTGATGCAGAAAAGAAAGTAGCGGTGGCAGATGCCAGCATACAAAATGTGCAACGCACTATTGTGCAGATACAGGATGAAAAGGCACAGCGGCAAAGCCAGTTGCAGCAATTGGAGGCCGACAGAAAGGTGAAAGCGGATGAGCTGGAACAAAAAAAAGTTGACCTGCAACAATTGCAGGATCACCACGAGTTTACGAAGGAACAGATATTTCAAACCCAGAGCATGCTGGAAGGTTTGCGTGCAGAACTGGCGGAAGAAAATAGAAAATTTGATAGCAAGAAAAATGAATACGCCTTGCTGAAAAGCCTGGTGGATAGTATGGAAGGTTACCCGGAGAGTGTAAAGTTCTTACACAAAAATCCCAACTGGAATCATGAAGCGCCTTTGTTGAGTGACATTATTTATGTGCAGCCTGAATACAGGGCAGCCGTAGAAAATGTGCTGGAACCTTACCTGAATTATTACGTGGTAAATAATTTAGAAGAAGGATTGAAGGCGATCCATCTGTTGGATGATAATAAAAAAGGCAAGGCAAATTTCTTTTTGCAGGATAGATTGGAGAAGTGGTTGGTGGGGACACCAAACACGGCCGGGATGGAGACACCAACCACGGATCACCAACCGGATGGAACCATCCCTGCGTTAAGTGTGGTGGAGATTGATGGTAAATACAACCATCTTGCAAAATATTTACTGGGCAACGTTTTTATTGCAGAAAATGAAGAGGCGCTTGCCAACAGCAATGGTGCAGTAGTACTGGAAAAAACAGGTAAATACGTAAAAGGAAAATACTCGCTTACCGGCGGCAGTGTTGGTTTGTTTGAAGGGAAAAAGATCGGTCGTGCAAAGAATCTGGAGAAGCTGGTAGAAGAGATCAGCGCACAGGAAATAGTGGTGAATGAATTAAAATCTACCATTCAGGCCCGTCACAATGAAGTGATTGCTTTTAATGAACAGTTAAAAGAAAATGCCATTAAGCAAACACAGCAGGATATCAACAACCTGACGAACCATGTGTTTAGTCTGCAGAATAAAATTGAAAACCTGCACCACCTGGAAGAGACAAGCAGCAAAAGGGTAGAAGATTTGCAGGAGCAACTGGAAGCCAATCATGATGCCATTGCAAGCACAAGGGTTGAGCTTGAAAAACTAAATACACAGTTGGAAGAACTGGGCGATAAGATGCAGGTGGTAGAACAGGATTATGCCTCTGCCGAACAGGAATATAATTTTGCAACCGCCACTTACAATGACGGCAACCTGCAGTTTACCAGGCAGCAAAGTAAAGTGGTAAGTTTAAAACAGGAGTTTGAGTTTAAGAGCAGGCAGTTGAACGATCTGAAAGTGCAGGTAGAAAGCAGCACGGTGCAGTTGACAGAAGCTGCCGCCAGCATTGCAGAAACAGCCACTGTATTGGCTGAACTGGAAACACTGGTAGTTACCCTGTTGCTGAACAAAGATGTGGAAGAGAAGAAACTGAATGAAGCTGACCAGGCTTATTACAACCTGCGGAATGCATTGGCTGCCAAAGAAAGCGAACTGCGCCACAAACAAAAATCGAAAGAAACGATCGATCATTTATTAAGCGAAATAAAAGATAAGCTGACCGAATTAAAACTGCAACTGGCAGGGATGAAGGAAAGGCTGCATGTGGAATTTAAGATAGATCTGGATGCCATTATTGATGAGCCACGTACCGGAGATGTGCCATTGGAAGACTTGCAGGAAAAGAATGACCGTATGCGGAAACGTTTGGAAAATATCGGTGAGATAAATCCCACAGCCATCGAAGCCTATACGGAAATGAAGAAGCGCTATGAGTTTATCATGGAGCAAAAGAATGACCTGGTAACGGCGAAGGATAGCCTGATGCAAACCATACAGGAAGTGGAAGCTACCGCCAACCAGCAGTTCCTTGATACCTTTAATAAAGTGCGGGAGAATTTTCAGAAAGTGTTCCAGGCATTGTTTACAGAAGATGATACTGCTGATATGGTATTGGTTGATCCAACCAATTTAGCAGATACCGGAATTGATATTGTGGCCAAGCCGAAAGGTAAACGACCATCATCTATTGGCCAGTTAAGTGGGGGAGAAAAAACCCTAACCGCAACAGCTTTATTGTTTGCTATCTATTTAATTAAGCCTGCACCTTTCTGTATTCTGGATGAGGTAGATGCACCATTGGATGATGCCAACGTTGGTAAGTTTACCAAGATGATCAAACAATTTAGTGAGAACAGCCAGTTCATTATTGTTACGCAC
>JANYFT010000072.1 GCA_025359625.1 Ferruginibacter sp. | reverse complement strand
GAACTGGCAAGTGGTTTATTTGGAGAGGGCAGAATGGCTGAGCCCGAAACGATTGTAAAAAAATTGAATGATTTTTTTTTAATAGGGAAGGAATTATCTGGCAAAAAAGTATTGATTACAGCAGGGCCAACTTACGAAGCTATAGACCCGGTTCGTTTTATAGGCAATCATTCATCGGGAAAAATGGGAGTAGCCATTGCTAATGAGGTCCAAAAAAGGGGCGCAGAAGTTACCCTTGTATTGGGGCCTTCTGACTTAACTACGCCGTTAAATATGACTGTTGTAAGGGTGAAATCTGCAGAGGAAATGTTTGAAGCATGTATTTCGGTTTTTGATAAAATGGATATAGCCATCCTGAGTGCTGCTGTAGCAGATTACACGCCTGTGATGGCTGCAACAGAAAAAATTAAAAAGACAACAGGTGACTTTTCTCTTGAATTAAAAAAAACAAAAGACATTTTAAAACATTTAGGTACTATTAAAAAGAAAGGTCAAATATTGATAGGTTTTGCTTTAGAAACACAAGATGAAAAAGAATATGCTTTAAAAAAATTAACTGAAAAAAATGCTGATTTGATTGTACTGAATTCATTAAGGGATATTGGGGCCGGTTTTGGTTACAACACTAACAAAATAACTATTTTTGATAAAATGGGTAAAGAATATCATTTTGATACCAAATCAAAAGCAGCAGTAGCGGTTGATATTGTAAATACTATTATTCAATTGTAATATGAACTATACTAAATTAAAATTGCTGTTTTGTTTTTTCCTGGCGGTAAACATAGCATCCGCACAGGAACTCAATGCAAGGGTAACAGTTAACAGTAGCAGGGTAGGCACTACCGTGAATAAGAATACGTTTCAAACATTGCAAACTGCCTTAAATACTTTTTTAAATAACCATAAATGGACTGCCGATAATTTTTTAGTAAATGAAAAAATTGATTGCAATTTTTTATTAAATCTTCAACCCACCAATGATGCAAATGTTTATACTGCATCAATCACCATCCAGGCAGGGAGACCAATCTATAATTCTTCCTATCTATCACCCATTATTAATTACAAAGATGAAGATGTAACTTTTAAATATATAGAATTTCAACAGCTGGAGTTTAATGAAAACCGGGTTTCCGGAACAGATGCATTAGTATCTAACTTAACTGCAGTGCTCGCTTATTACGCTTATATGATCATAGCATTTGATTACGATTCTTATTCTCAACGAGGCGGTGTTCCGTATTTTCAAAAGGCACAGAATATTGTAAATAATGCACCGGAGTCAAGAGGTATCTCAGGTTGGAAGGCATTTGACGGTGTTCGAAACCGTTATTGGTTAGTAGAAAATATGCAGAACAGCCGCTACGCAATTATGCACGACATCTATTATAATTATTACAGAAAAGCAGGTGATAAGTTGTATGAAGATGATAAATTAACAAGGGCTGAAATGACGAATGTTTTAAACCTGCTTAGTAATTTTAATGCGGATAATACAAACACCATGATCAACCAGTTTTTCTTTCAGGGAAAAGCAAATGAGTTAATTAAAATTTTTTCAAAGGCTGCTCCGCAGGATAAAGCAAGGGCATCGGAATTATTGCAAAAAATGGATATTACCAATGCTGCCAGGTATAAAGAAGAATTGAAATAATGAGATTATTAATAGTTATTATATTAGTCAGTTGGATGGCGCCAGGTTGTAATACTAGAGAAGGCTTACCATCAGGCATCTTAAAAAAAGAAAAAATGCAGGCGGTGTTTTGGGATGTTATTCAGGCAGAATCATACACGACACTTTTTATAAAAAAAGATAGTTTGAAGAACACCAATTTAGAGAATGCCAAACTACAGCAGCACATTTTTGCCATCCACAACATTAGTAAAGAAATATTTTATAATAGTTATGATTATTACGCTGCTCATATAGAGCTAATGCGTACTTTACTTGACAGTATTACTGCCAGGGGCGAAAGAGAAAAATATAAAATATTGTACACTAATGTGGTAGGGCCAGCACGAATATCACTAATGCCCTTGCCATCATTGCCACCGCCCAAACCTATACCCATGCCAATACCTACTCTATCTGATCTACCTCCAGCACAATCTCCAGAATCAATACAAAAGCCTGTATTTACTAAAAAACCCAAACCAATACCTTAAAAATAATGGTGAAATATTATGAATAAAATTTTTAAAAATGCTGCTGAGGCACTCAACGATATTCATGATGGGGCTATCATAATGCTTGGGGGCTTCGGTTTGTGTGGTATTCCCGAAAATTGTATTGCAGCAATGGTGCTAAAAGGCACAAAGGAATTAACCTGCATCGCTAATAATGCAGGCATTGATGATTTTGGCATAGGTTTATTGCTTCAAAAAAGACAGGTAAAAAAAATGATATCCTCTTATGTAGGTGAAAATGCTGAGTTTGAAAGACAATTATTAAGTGGTGAATTAGAAGTAGAACTTATACCGCAGGGAACTTTGGCAACAAGGTGTATGGCTGCAGGTTACGGTATGCCTGCAATATTTACACCAGCAGGTGTTGGCACAGAAGTAGCCATAGGCAAAGAAATACGAACATTTAATAATAAAGAGTATTTATTGGAATATGCCTTTGATGCTGATTTTGCTTTTGTAAAAGCCTGGAAAGGAGATACAGAGGGTAACCTTATCTACAAAGAAACTGCCCGTAATTTTAATCCTTTGATGGCAATGGCAGGTAAAATAACCATTGCAGAAGTAGAAGAATTAGTGTCGGCGGGAGAATTGGATGCTAACCAAATTCATACACCGGGTATCTATGTACACCGTATTTTTAAAGGTATTAACTACGAAAAAAGAATTGAGCAGCGCACAGTAAGGGCCAGGCTCCCCAACCCTTAAAGCGGCTTTTGGGGTTTTGATTAAAGCTTTTTTTAATGGATTTGAAATATTATTTTTATCACAACTAAATAAGCCCTTTAGGGGTTGGGGTTATGCTTAATAAAAACCAGATAGCGCAACGATTGGCAAAAGAATTAAAAGATGGGTTCTATGTTAATCTGGGCATTGGTATTCCAACACTGGTGGCAAATTATATTCCTGAAGGGATAAAGGTGGTGCTGCAAAGTGAAAATGGGCTGCTTGGCATGGGTGCTTTTCCTTTTGAAGGAGAAGAAGACCCCGACTTAATTAATGCAGGAAAACAGACTATCACATCAGTGCCTGGATCCTCTTTTTTTGATAGTGCCATGAGCTTTGGAATGATAAGGGCTGGCAAGGTTGACCTCACAATTTTGGGTGCAATGGAAGTAAGTGAAAAAGGTGATATTGCCAACTGGAAAATACCCGGCAAGATGGTTAAAGGAATGGGTGGTGCAATGGATCTTGTTGCCAGTGCTAAAAATATCATAGTTGCCATGATGCATTCCAATCCTAAAGGAGAATCGAAATTGCTGCCCCGTTGTGTGTTGCCGCTTACTGGCATTGGTTGTGTTAAAAAAATTGTAACCGAATTGGCAGTATTGGATGTAACAAAAGAAGGTTTTAAATTATTGGAAAGGGCTCCGGGAGTTAGTGTGGAAGAGATCGTTGCTAAAACTGCCGGCAAACTTATTATTGAGGGGGAAATTCCTGAAATGGAATGGTAGTGTTGACAAAACAATCTTACATATAATTCAAACAGGCAGGTAATCATTTAACCTCTTTTTTATGCAAAGGTTTAAAAATGTATATTGCAATTCTTAAATAAATGTTCATGAAATATCTTCCTTTAAATGCTGAGATATTTATTCAAAACCGGAAACGTTTTACCGAGAAAATGGATAAAGGTGCCATTGCAGTTTTTAACAGTAATGATGAGTTGCCCTATAATGGAGACGCTATACACCGGTTTAAGCAAAATGCAGACCTGGTGTGGCTTACAGGTATTGAGCAGGAAGATACCATGTTGGTTTTATTTCCGGATAACCCCGATCCCAAATACAGGGAAGTACTTGTGTTGGTTAGGCCAAACGAACTAAAAGAAAAATGGGATGGCCATCGGTTAAGAACAACTGAAGCAACAACTATTTCTGGCTTATCAACCCTTGTTTGGTTAGATGTTTTAGATGGCCTTTTGCAACCATGGATTCATTTGGCAAATACCATTTACTTAAACACCAACGAGAACGACCGCAAAGCTAACCTGGTACCTGTAAGGGATTACCGGTATGCGGAAATGATGCGGCAACGTTATCCATTACATCAATATAAACGCAGTGCTGTAATTTTAAAAGAATTGCGTGCTATAAAAACTGCCCTGGAAGTTGAAGTAATTCAAAAGGCAGTTGATATTACAGACACTACTTTCAGGCGCTTGCTGCAATTCATAAAGCCTGGCGTTATGGAGTATGAAATTGAAGCAGAACTGGTTCATTCTTTTTTATCCCGGCGTGCCACAGGCGAAGCTTATGGATCAATTATAGCCAGTGGTGACAGGGCAAGAACTTTGCATTATGTAGAAAACAACCAGGAATGTAAAGATGGTGAATTGATATTGATGGATTTTGGTGCAGGATACGGAAATTATTGTGCCGATTTAACCAGGACAGTGCCTGCAAATGGAAAATTCACAAAAAGACAAAAAACCGTGTATAATGCCTGTTTACATTTGCATCATTATGCAGCAGGCATTTTAAAACCAGGTATCAGCATTATTGATTACACAGAAAAAGTAGGCGACGAGGCTACTATTATTTTTCAAAAAATAGGGCTCTTAAAAAAAGCAGATGTAAAGAATGAAGACCGGGAGAACAAGGCCTATCGAAAATATTTATACCATGGTATTTCTCATCATTTAGGTATAGATGTGCATGATTTGGGAACCCGTACAGCACCGATTAAAGCAGGTATGGTATTTACAATTGAACCAGGAATATATATTGAAGAAGAACAAATGGGCATCCGCATTGAAAATAATTTTTGGGTAACCAGGAATGGCAACAAAGACCTTATGGAAAATATTCCGATAACAGTTGATGAGATTGAATCATTAATGAAAAAGAAATAACCAATAATGAAAAAACACATTTCCAATTCATTTACCCTTCTCAATTTATTTTTTGGCTGTATAGCCATCGTGTTCGCATTGCAAAATGGCATAGATATCATTTATACAAAAGAAGGGGAGCAGTTTATAAAACTGAAAGAAAATATTTGTTTGGCTTCCCTATTTATTGCAATAGCTGCAGTAGTGGATTTTTTGGATGGCTTTGTGGCCAGGATGCTTAACATTTGCTCCGAGATGGGTAAGCAATTAGATTCTCTTGCTGATGTGGTAAGCTTTGGGATTGCACCGGGAATAATTCTTTACCAATTTTTAAGAATGGGTTTTATAAAAGATTCGGATGGTATAGAAGTGTCAGTGTTGTTTTTGGTACCGGCATTTATTTTTAGTTGCGCAGGAGCGTACCGCCTGGCACGGTTTAATTTGGATACTTCCCAAACGTATGGTTTTAAAGGAGTTCCTATACCTGCAGCAGGTTTGGTGGTAGCCTCCTTACCATTAATTTATTGGTATAATAATTCTGATTTTATTTATACCCTTATACTCAATAAATGGTTTTTATACACACTTACCATTTTATTAAGCTGGCTCATGGTAAGCAAATTACCCATTATGGCTTTAAAGTTTAAAGATTATAGCATAAAAAATAACAAGCCTAAAATAATATTGTTCTTTATTGCAATACTTTCAGCCTTTTTATTAAAATGGCTCGCAGTGCCGGTTATTTTCATTGCGTACATTATTTTATCTTTGCTGCTTAAAAATAAAACAACAACATGATCTTCACTGCACAGGTAAAAGTAATGCCACTAAAAGAATTGTTAGATCCCCAGGGTAAAGCTGTAATGGGCGGCCTGGCTAATCTGGGTTTAAACGGTATACAGGATGTCCGTATCGGCAAAAATATAACCCTTCAAATTGAAGCTGGCACAGCAGATGCTGCAAAAGAAATTGCTGAAGAAGCAGCGAAAAAATTATTGGCCAACCAGGTAATGGAAATGTTTGAAGTCATAATAAACTAATTAGAAAATATGAAAATTGCTAAATGTGAAAATGAATTAATGGCAAGAGGTTCCACTCATTTTCACATTTGCTAATTGTTGAATTTTCAAATTTTCAAATTATGCTTTACATAGTTCCCACACCCATTGGTAACCTGGCTGACATTACCTTCAGGGCAATTGATATTTTAAAATCGGTTGATTTGATTTTAGCAGAAGATACTCGTACATCGTCAGTACTATTACAGCATTACCAAATTCATAAACCACTTACCCCTTATCATCAGCATAACGAGCACAAGATTATTCATCATTTGGCTGAGCAAATGCTGGGTGGTAAAACAATGGCGTTGCTTACAGATGCAGGTACACCAGGTATAAGTGATCCTGCTTTCTTATTAGTAAGGGAATGTGTTAAACAAGATATCAGGGTAGAATGCCTGCCCGGTGCAACAGCATTTGTACCTGCATTGGTCAATAGTGGTTTGCCTATCACCAGTTTTTGTTTTGAAGGGTTTTTGCCATTAAAAAAAGGCAGGCAAACTTTTTTAAAAAAAATGGCGGCAGAAACACGGACAATGGTTTTTTACGAAAGCCCAGTGCGCCTTATAAAAACATTAAACGACTTTGTTGAATACTTTGGTGCCGATCGCCAGTGCTGCGTAAGCCGGGAACTCACTAAAAAATTTGAAGAAAATAAAAGGGGAACACTACAGGAAGTACATGACCATTTTAATGCTAAACCTGTGAAGGGAGAAATCGTAATTGTAGTGCAGGGTGCTTAGTATTAAGTATAAAGGCATAATACAGTTATGTAGGAATTTACTTTTAAATCAAAATCAAGATGAATAAACTTTTTATTTTACTGTTGTTATTTATTGCTTGTGCCATCAATTTAATTGCACAGTCAGACAGGTGGCAACAAAGGGTTAAATACACCATGAATATTGATGTAAATGCCAATAGCAACCGGTTTAGCGGAAAACAAAAATTAGCCTACACCAACAATTCCCCCGATGTATTAAGTAAGGTTTTTTATCATCTTTATTTCAATGCCTTTCAGCCAAACAGTAGTATGGATGTACGCAGTCAGGAGTTGGGTAAAACATTGGTGAATGGAAGACAGGATTGGGATTCAAGAGTAAAAGACCGTATAAGCAAATTGAAGGACGATGAAATAGGTTATCAGAAAATCATCTCCTTAAAAATGAATGGTATTCCCCAGCCGTTTAAATATCATGAAACTATTCTGGAAGTTGACCTTACAAAAGTAATTCTACCAAAAACTACCGTAGTATTTGATATGGAATTTGAAGCCCAGATACCATTACAGATACGCAGAAGCGGAAGGGATAACCCAACAACAGGTGTTCGCTATAGCATGAGCCAGTGGTATCCCAAATTGTGTGAGTATGATTATGAGGGCTGGCATCCTACACCCTATGTTGCCCGTGAATTTTATGGCGTATGGGGCGATTTTGATGTTACCATTGCAATTGATAAAACTTATAAATTAGGAGGTTCAGGTGTACTGATGAATGCTACAGAAATTGGTTGGGGATATGATGTTGCAGGGTCGGAGTTAAAGCCAACAAACAATCCTAAAAGAAGCTGGCATTTTTTAGCAAACAATGTACACGATTTTGTATGGGCAGCTGATCCTGATTACAAACACCTGGTGCGTAAAATGCCGAATGGAGGGCCAACGTTAAACGTAATTTATA
>JANYFT010000039.1 GCA_025359625.1 Ferruginibacter sp. | reverse complement strand
TTGCGTCAGTAACTTTACCGGTTACTTCTTTAGTTTGGGCAACGAGCGATGATATACTCAGCAAGAGTATGAAAATGAAAATAGAAATTGTTCTCATATCATTTAGTTTAGTTAGATGGTTTATAATTAACAATGAGTATATCCAAAAAGTTTAAATTTCATTTGATGGTGAATTAACAATTTGACACCTCATTGAAATTTTATTTTAATTCCTTTTGTAACTGCTGGTTCATTCTTACGTAGTCATCATTTTTGGCTTCTTTTGCTAATGCCAAAGATGTCTTGGAGCTTTCAACAGCACCTGCATTGTTGCCCATTTCTTTTTGTATCCTTGCCTTATACAAAAACATATAAAATGCCTTTGGATTTTCATCAGTTGCTTTGCTTACATTTTCTAAAGCTTTGCTTAAATTTTTGTCATACTCAAAATAAAATTGTGCGGCCAGCCAGTAAGGTTTTTTGTCAGTAAGGAGGGCAGCTTCCACCTGGGCTTTTAATTTATCTTTTATGTTGGTGGTAATGGGTATGGCAACAATTTTTTTATCCCACAGTAGTTGCAGTTCGCAACTTTCGGGTTTTATGTTGGCAAACTGCATTGTAAAAGTTTCTGTTTTTGTTTGCGTTTTGGCAGCAGGTACTGTAATCCGAAAAATATCTTCTTTTTCATTATAGCCATCAACGCCCCAGTTGTTTATGCCTTTATTTATTATTATTTCCCAGGTATCTTCAGCTGGTATGGTGTATAAAACATAAGTGCCTGTATCTAATTTTTTACCACCAATTTCTACAGGGCTTGTAAATACTAACTTGGTAGCTTTATTTGCACCGGTGCGCCACAATTTTTGATAAGGAACCAGATCTCCAAATACAAGCCTTCCCTTAGCACCCGGCCTTGAGTAAGTCAGTTCAATGCTACCCATGCCGAAATCTTGTTTAATAGTTTGTGTTGAAGAAGGAGATGGCAGATTAACCTGTCCAATAGCATCATTAAATAGCAGGCAGAAAATACAGCAGGATACTGTGAGCAATTTTTTCATTTGGATTGATTTTTTTTGACAAGTAAATATAAAGAAAGATAAACGATTATTATTATGCTTTCTTAAAAAAAGGGCAACATCAAAATTTTACTTTTACCTTACCCTGATTTTTTTTTCTTTTTTTTGCTTTCCATTGCGGACCATTTTTTATAACCCGAAGTGCTTCTTCGTCGCAATCGCCGCATAAAGATTTAGCTATGTTTACATTGCTCAATTTACCGTTGTTAAGTACATCAAAAGATACTTCAACTTCTCCATGGATATTCTTTTGCAGAATGTCTATAGAAGGAGAGAGGTTATTAGAAAGGTAAGTATCATAATTACTCCAGCCATCAGCCGGTTCTACATTTAATACAGTATCCAATTGCATTTTGCGTCTGCTTTCTGCACTTGTTTTTTTTGCTTTACTGTCATATTTAATAATGTCTTTTGCGGCTACCTGGTTTTCATTTAATAATATGGTATTTTGTGTACTGCCGCTTTTAAGGTTATAAGTTCGGGTAGTGTAACCGGCAGCACGTACTTCTATCGTTAAAACAGAATCAGCAGCAACCAGCCTGAACCTGCCTTTCACATCTGCATAAGTGCCTATATTTTCATTGGGTATAAAAATATTAGCAAATGGAAGTGGCGTATTATCTGCACCAATAACCGCTGCAATAAAACTACGGTTAAGTACAAACGCTTTTTTATCATCGGCCAGCACATTATGCTGCGCTGCAGTTTTGTTTAATTCAGCAAGTTCGTAGGCTTGCGGTAATGTATTTTTTTGTGCAGATGGCGCAGCATCAGCAAAGCCTTCGGTTTTTTCTTTTTTTTGCTTGTTATCGTTCAATGCAATTTTTGCTTCCTCTTCATGGCTTCTGTTTGATGATGGGGCAATAAATGTACTGTCAGAAACCCGTGTTGGTCTTACCTGTGCTATCAAAGGTTTATTGTTACCTTTTGTTGGTGCAACTGGTTCTTTTTTTACAATTGAACCGGCATTGATAGCGTTGAGAGCAGGTGTATCAATGCTATCTTTTTTTACACTTGCAATGGTTACCGTTTTGTTTTTTACAGATGGACTGGTAAAAATATAAGCCAGCCTTATTCCGCTGCCAATAATCAATATTGCAGCCGCGGCTTTCCACCATTTAAAAGGTTGTTTGATGGCAACTATTTTTGTGGTGGTTTCTTTTGCGGCAAATTTTTCTCTTAACTCATTCAGTTCTTTATCCCAGGTTTCTTTTTTCATTTCCTCATAACCTTCCATTGCTTCTGCCAAAAATGGATCATCCAGGGCAGCTTTTTCCATGGCATGCATCTGCTCCGGCAACAGTTTACCTGAAAAATATTGTTCAATATCTTCTGCTTTATAGATATTATTTATTTTATCCTCCTTCATTAATCAACCAACTGTTTTTTCCTGCATACACAATTTTAAATTTCTTTTTCCATTCTGTATAAAGCTTCTTATTTTATTCCATTCAAAACCTGTGATTGCAGCAATCTCTTTATAGCACTTTTTCTGTAAATAAAATAGTTCAATACTTTGTTTTTGATCAGCAGGTAATGATTCTATGCAAGCCTCCAAATGTTTAAAATTTTCTTCTTTTTCCAGTGCTTCGCCCGATAGATGCAAAGGCTGCCCGGATTGCATAAAATCCGCATTAAATCCGGTGGTCTTCATGTTTTTGGGGCTTCTCAATTGCATCAGGCAATAATTGCGGGCCAAAACATGCAACCAGCCTTTAAAGTTGTCTACTTCGTGAAGTTTCAGTTTAACGTGCAGTTCTTCAAAAATATCCATCACTGCATCTTTACTACGTTCTGTGTCTTTAAAATATTTAAGGCAAACACCAAATACGAGGTCCATATAACGTTGGTAGAGCCGGCTCAAAAATTTTATGTCACTGCTTTGTTTAAAAGCCACAATCAGCTCCTTATCCGTTTGTTGATTTGTTGATATGTTGGTTATAAAATTCAAATGCCGCCCGGTAAAGTATTTTGGAAAATGTTTGATCTCCGCTAATCAAAAAATTAAATTTGTTTATTGTGATGCGGGCATTTGTATGTTATGGCATCATCGTTGTTTTGTAACTCCATTGACTGTAAACCTGTGCGGTACTCTTTTTTTCATCGAAATACACTGCGTCTTTACCATCGTCTGTACTCTTAGCTCTTAAAAATTATTGGGTAAATTAAAAACATTCATCACTTTTATAAACACTTTAATTCTACAAATATTATTCAAAATAAACCTTCACCGTTTGATAAAATAACCGGTTGTTTAAATACTGCTGTTGTGCCTGTTGCTGTTTTTCCGAAAAACCCTGTAATCCAAAAAGGCCTGCAGCATTACCTTTGTTAATAGCAATTTCAAGATAGGCTGCGGAATTAAACATAGCTAATTTTTCACCTTCCACAACATCCGCATAGGTATCGCTTATCTTATCAATAACTTCATCCCTTTTAAATACGATTTTAAAACTTCTGCCTCTTCGTTGTTCTTCAAATTCTTCCCTGGTAATATTTACAATTACATTTTCAAAATTATCAATAAAAATAATCTGGCCCTCAATCCAGTTGTTGCCCAGCAATGGGCGAAGGGGATTTTTTACCCGAATAGAAACCTTGGTATCTCCAACTTCTTCAATAGCCTTACCGCTATGCAATTCGTTGAAGGCTTTGGCAAAAACACCCGTGCAATAAAGGGTATTTTTTTGCTGGGTTTTATCCAATTGCAAAGCCACTACTTTTTGTGGCACTTCTTCCAGTATCATTGTAAGCAGGCCATTGTCAGCGCACCCAATAAAATAACCATTGTGTTCTGCCAGCAGCAGGTGGTCCGGCTTTTCATCAAATAAATTAACCATTATCAGGTGATAAGTTCCCGTAGGAAAATTTTTAATAGCGTTTCTGCATACATACGCTGCCTGCGGATAATTAAACGGCGACAATTGGTGGGTAATATCAATTAACGTAAAAAAATTAGCATGTTGTAACAACTGTCCTTTTACTGCACCGGCAAGAAAATCGTGCTGACCAATATCTGATGTTAGGGTGAGTAAAGGCATGTAATAGTGGATAGTTGATCCGTTAATATTTATAGGTAATTAAAAGTTATCTGGATAATTGCAAAACTGCAATGTTTATTAAAATTTCACTAATCTTCAATGCTGCCCTGTACACCCCAAAAATGTGGAGCCGTGGCGGATTTTTATTTCACCAGCTCTCCATTTTTAAAAAAAAATTTTTTTACCAGCCGGTCTGCCAGGGAAGGGAGAAATTTATTTACAAAAACAGTCTGCTTACCTTTAAACGTTAGCACCAGTGTTCTTTTTCTTTTAGCCACTGCATTTAAAATATGCCTGGCACAAGTTTCCGGGCTCATCAATGTAGCTTCTCTTAAGGGGCTTTCGCCATGTGTTTGTCCCTTACTGTTAAGTGCTGCATTGCGAATATTACTTTTTGTAAAGCCGGGGCAAACCCACATTACATTTACGCCATCGTCCATTACTTCTGTACGCACTGCTTCCAGCCAGCCATTTACTGCAAATTTAGAAGCCGAGTAACCACTTCGGCCCGGTAACCCCCTGAACCCGGCTATGGAGGAAATACCCACAATAGTCCCCTTTCTTTCAATGATGGACTGTAAGGCAAGTTTGGTGCAATACATGGTGCCAAAAAAATTAATGTCCATCACTTTTCTTATCACCTCCACTTCCACATCTTTTAACAAGGCCCTCATAGAAACGCCGGCATTATTGATCAATATATCAATGCCACCAAAAGTATCAATAGTAGAATTGATAAAATTTTCACATTCATCATACTGGCTTACATCTGCCACCATGGTATGTAAAAGATGATTGGAATATTGCACCTGCAGGTTGTAAAGCTTGTCCTGGTTGCGGCCGCAGGTGGCCACTTTTGCACCCAATGGTATCAACGCATCAATCAGTGCTTTGCCAATTCCTTCACTGCCTCCGGTAATCGCTACTACTTTATTTCTAAAGAAATCATTCATAAAAAAGATTATACGCAAAAATAAGAGACTTATGCTGGTGTAGGAAAACAAAGTTGGGGTGATAGGAATAAAAAAAGGAGCTCAATATACTGAACTCCTTTTTGTGAACGGGCTGGGGCTCGAACCCAGGACCCTCCGATAAAAAATCGGGATGCTCTGCTTACTGCGCTTTTAGACCTTCAATAAACTAACTACCTTCATTTTTGGAAAATAAAAAAGCCGCATCATGATGATGTGGAACCTATAGTACAAAACTCAAACACTTTAAACAGTTTAGCATCATTCCCTATCCGCAAACAACCGATTAACGCTCTCATGCAACAACTTCTTATCCGGCAGCTTAGTCTGATACTCCGCTACCAGCGCAGGTGACAGATAGTGATTCATGGCATACTCTACCACTCAATTGTCTTTAGACAAGCAGAGTAAAGTCCCAATACTGGGGTTTTCATCAGGTATCTTTACATCCTTATCCAACTCTTCCAGGTAGAAGTTGTGTTGTCCTAAATGCTTCGGTTAAATTTATCTGACTTCAATTTGGCGATCATATTCCGCAAGGATCTGTGGTAAAAATAAAAGGTCAATATAAAAACCACTTTTGCCTACCTGTAAACTAACCTATTTAGAAATTTCAAGGAACGAATTGATCTATGCAGTCATTCTTTATTAACCCATAGAATTATATGGTGAATCATTAAGAAAAAACAAAAACAAAAAGCAGAAACAATGCATCACATTTATAATATATGGACAAAAAATAATCACTATTTTTATCCAACAAAACAGCAGTTCTTTATCTATTTATTAGTCCTCTGAAACAGGACTTTTTTTGCGTCTTTTTAAAATGGGTTTTTAGGGGGGATTTGAAATAGCGCAAGAAAGTTATTACAGTCAAACAAGCTACCAGGGTAGGAAACCGGCTACTTGATAAATTTAAATTCACCTGATAAATAATGCAATACTTTTAACCTGGTTAAAAATCATAAGCACAATTTATTTGATGTCAATGAGGGAAAAAATCTT
>JANYFT010000036.1 GCA_025359625.1 Ferruginibacter sp. | reverse complement strand
ATCCAGTTTTAAAATCACATCCCCCTGTTTAACGGTGTTGCCGCCATCAATAACTTTTTCCTTTACATACCCGCCTTCTATGGCATCAATGTGATAAGTTTTTATGGGTTGCACCACACCACTTACCACAATAAATTCATCAAACACACCCTGCGTTACATCGCTCACGGTGATCTTTTCTTTATCTACATTCAGCCGGGTCCTTTTATCTGCAAACACCAATTGATACACTAAAAAACTGCCCAACAAAATACCCCCGGCTATCCAAATAATCCGTTTTACGGTCCAGAATTTTTTTTCTAATTTTTTGTCCATTGCTACTTTAATTATTTATTGATACCTCGTGCCAATAGGTATGCCAAACAGCGAAAGCCTTATGCAGTAATACTTTTAGGTTTATCAGGGTAATAAGGTGTCCGTTTTCGAACACCCTTTTGTACAGCAACGGACAAGCAATAAAAATTAGTGGTGAAGAAATTATATTGTGATAATTTTAAAGCAGCGTTGTTACTTTGTTTGCCAATGAAATGCAGCGCAGGTTTTATTTAGGGATTGGTATTTGAAACGAAACAATTTGATAACAAAAGGTCTACATAAAAAAGTATGCTGCATCGCACAATAAAAATTATGCAGACAGCTGTTTAATTTAGTGTTGTTTAAACAATACAATAAAAGAAATTACAACACATGAACCCAACCATAGAAGGAAAAATATTAGTTGTAGATGATGATGCAGGCGTGCTTAGTGCCGCCAACCTGTTGTTGAAACGACATTTTAAACAAGTGGATACGGAAAAGAATCCCCTGCGTATTCCTTATTGGGTAAACAGTGGTGGCTACGATGTGATACTGCTCGACATGAATTTTACCAGGGACCTCAGCAGCGGTAAGGAAGGCTTTGAATGGTTAGATAAAATCCTTGATCTTGACCCTTCCATTTCAGTGGTATTGTTTACCGCTTATGGCGATATTGAAATGGCTGTGCGTGCCATTAAATTAGGCGCTAAGGATTTTGTTTTAAAGCCATGGCAAAATGATAAATTGGTTGATACTTTAAAAACGGCTTTGGAAATTGCCAGGGAAAATAAAGCCTTCAAAATAAAAATCCCCGAAAACAAAAACAGGAAAATTTTAACCCCGCTTTCGGAACATCCATTTATTGGTAATAGCGAGGGCATTCAGCAAATTTTAAATACCATTGAAAGGGTTGCGGCAACAGATGCCAATATTTTAATTTTGGGCGAAAATGGCACTGGTAAGGATTTAGTGGCAAAAAACATCCACCAGCAATCGCTGCGCAAAGACAAACCTTTTGTAACCGTTGACCTTGGTGCCATATCAGAATCGTTGTTTGAAAGTGAATTATTTGGCCATGCAAAAGGCTCCTTTACGGATGCCAAAGAAGACCGGGTAGGTAAACTGGAAGAAGCCGATGGCGGCACCATTTTTTTAGATGAGATTGGCAATATCTCTCTGCCGATGCAGGCGAAATTATTAACCGTGTTACAAAACCGCACCATCACCAGGGTAGGCAGCAACAAGCCAAAACCGATTGATGTGAGGCTGGTTTGTGCAACCAACAAAGCGGTATATAAAATGGTTGCGGATAATCATTTCCGGCAGGATTTATTGTACCGTATCAACACCATCGAAATACAGTTGCCCCCGCTTAGGGACCGCAAAGAAGACATCCCCTTGCTGGCAGATTATTTTGTACATGTGTATGCAAAAAAATACAACCGCCAGGTTGCATCTTTAAACAGCACCGTGGTGAAACAAATTCAAAAACACCAATGGCCGGGCAATGTAAGGGAATTGCAGCATGCTATTGAACGTGCCGTTATACTTTCACAAAGCGATACATTGCAACCGGAAGATTTTAAAGGGTTCAGGCTGGCTAATGAAGGGGCCAATGTAATTGAGACTTTACAACTGGAAGAAATGGAAGTTTTGCTGATAAAAAAAGCCATGCAAAAACACAATGGTAACATCACTGAAACCGCCAGGGAACTGGGTTTAACAAGGGCTTCGCTGTACCGGCGGTTAGAGAAATACGGGATTTAAACCCCATGACCCCTAAATGGGAACCCCGTTCAAAATTGCACTACTAAATTAAAAGAGTTCTTAAATTTATTAGTATTGTTTGGCGTAAATGAGAATGGTTAGAAGGCTTTGTTCATTGAAGGAAAAATGAAGAGATGGAAGAACAAATGTTCATTAAAGGTTTCAGGTACCGCTCCTTCAATTAGATTAACATCCTTTTCCCTTCTCACTTAGGAGAAGGTGTCCGCTTCGGCGGACGGATGAGGTGGAGAAGGAGATGGGGATGAGGTGAAAATTTGCCTTAGAAGTAAACAATCAATTTATCAACATTCACCAAAAGACTTTCTTTTAAGTTTGGGAGGCTTTAATTATGTTATTTAAACGTTTTTCATTAGGATTAATCTGGCGTATCGGGCTGATTATGTTTTTATCAGCAGCCATGGTATATTGCCTGGTGCAATTGTACCAGCAAAAGGATAATACTATTTACTGGCTGAGCAGTGTATTATTATTTGGTGTGACGGTTTACCGTGGGGGCGATTTATTTCATTATGCCAACTCTACCAACCGGAAACTTAGCCGCTTTTTCGACTCTATCCAATATGATGATTTCAGTATCAAATTCTCTTCTGATAATACTTATGGCAAAAGCTTCCAGGGACTAAATCAACAGTTTAATAAAGTGCTGGAATCGTTCCGTAAAATCAGGGCAGAAAATGAAGCCAGCCTTCATTTGGTAAATACCATAATACAGAATGTGCAGACAGGACTGTTGCTCTACGACCAGTACGGGCGAATAGAACTGAGCAACAGTGCGGCTTGTAAACTGCTTGGCTTTTACCGGCTAAAAAATATTTCAGAGCTAAAAACAAACCACCATGAACTGGCCGAAAAATTATTGGCTACCAGCGATAAACATTTTTTATACCAGGGCAGCAATGGCCTGCAGGTATCGGTAAATATTGTTGCCATCCGGTTGGGCGGGCAAATTAAAAACCTGGTGTCGCTGCAAAATATACAACCTGAACTACAGCAAAAAGAAGTGGAAGCATGGCAAAATTTAACCAGGGTATTGCGCCACGAAATTATGAATTCACTCACGCCAATCTTATCCCTGATTGGCACCATGAAACATATTGTTGACAAGGAATTACCGGCATCAGCAAATGACAATGGCGCCAAAGATGATTTGCAGGAAGCATTGCAAACACTGGAAAGCAGGGGTATTGGAATGATTAATTTTGTAGATGGCTACCGCAGCTTTACGAGCATCCCTTCACCCACTTTTGCTGAGGTAGATATTGAGCAGTTGGTGCAACGGATGATGAACCTGCTGCAACCGGAAATGGTTGCTGCCAACATTGCTTTTAGTGTTGAAAATGATACCGGTCATCATCTTATAAATGCCGATGCAGAGCAGCTTTCAATGGTTTTCATCAACCTGGTTAAAAATGCAAAAGAAGCACTTGACCATACCCGCCATGCACGCATACACATTAAAAGTTTTGCGCAAAACCAATTGGTTTTAATTGAAGTAACTGACAATGGCCCCGGTATAGAACCCGAGGCACTGGAAGATATTTTTATTCCTTTCTTTACTACCAAAGAAAATGGCTCTGGCATTGGCCTTAGTTTATCCAGGCAAATTGTGCAGCAGCATGGTGGCACCATCAAAGTTTTTTCTGAGGCGGGTAAGGGTTGCAGGTTTGTTGTGCAATTAAAAATGACAACAGCCAATGATAAAACTGCTGTCGGTTATGCGTAGACGATAAATTTTACCACCGCTTAAGCCAGCCCAAAGCATCCGCTATTTTTATAATGCCTCATCTACCAGATACAGAATAGATTCATAGTTTTCCTTTACTGCATCAGACATGGCCATTTCGCAGGTTTTGGTAGAGGAATAATAACCGGCATATTTTTGCACGGATACTTCTATTGCTTCAGGGTTTGTTGCAGCGGCAGTAAGTTCAGGAAATAAAAATCCACGGTCGCCGGCCATGCCACAGCATCCGGTATTTTTTGGCACCATCACTTCAGCAGCAAAATGTTTGGCGAGGCTGATAAATTTATTTACGGTATTCATTTTCTCCAATGAACAAACGGGGTGCAGAACAATATTCTTTTTTTGTTGCTTTACAACTGCTGTTGGCATCACCTTATCATATAAAAAATCAACACTGTCAAGTATCGTTAACTGATCAAACTTTAATTTGTTGGCTTCGTGGAGCGACGGCCGTAAGTGATGCAACGTGTAAGCACAGGAGCTTACATCAATCACAACAGGCAATGCACCTTCCCGGCTGGTTTGCCATAGTTTTTCAATGATGTTATTTGCTGCAAAATGGTGGGCATCTTTATATCCTTTGGAAGAAAATATCTGGCTACAGCAACTACCGGTTACATTTTCCAGCACTACCACATCAATGCCTGACTTGCTGCAGATACTCATAAAGGTTTGCAGGATGTTTTTTTCTTTGCCCTGATAAGAACCCAACATCCTGGATATACAACTGGGAAAATAAACAATGGTATTTTTAGCAATCTTATTTAATTGATTGTCTGTTTTTATAACAGACAGATCCGGAGGATAGCTGATTTGTACCGACCACAACGGCATAGCAGGAATTATTTTTTTTATTCCTTTGGTGAGGTTGGTCATTGCATTTTTACCCAATACTTTATTGAACCCAAAGCCCACTTTTAAGGCCACCCTTGCCCCCCACTCTATCGCTTTAAAATGTGTTGCCACCCATAACGCGATACTGTCAGCCCTGGCCGAATGATTCTCTCTTCTCAGCCGCTTTACCAGGTCGCCGGTATTGATATCTACCGGGCAGGCAGTAGCACACAAGCCATCAACCGCACAGGTATCCAGCACATCATACTGAGATTGATTAAGGAGCAATTTATAGTTGGTTGTATCGCCTTCAAGTTCCAGCTTTTTCAGTGCTCTCCTGATAACAATTCTTCGTCTAGGAGTGGCCGTAATATCCCGACTCGGACATTTATGTTCACAATAACCGCACTCAATGCAGGTATCCACTTCTTCTTCAACCGATGGTAATTCTTTCAGGTTTTTGATGTGCCCGTTCTTATCATCATTGATGATCACGCCGGGGTTCAGCAACCCGTTCGGGTCAACCGCCAACTTTATCTTTTTCATGATCGCATACGCATCACCACCCCATTCTGTTTCTACAAACGGCGCCATGTTCCGGCCGGTGCCATGTTCTGCTTTCAGCGTACCGTTGTATTTTTCTATTACCAGCGCAACAACCTCCCGCATAAAATGATCATACCTGGTAATCTCTTCAGAGGTATTGAAAGACTGCGTTACAACAAAATGAATATTACCATCTTTGGCATGACCAAAAATGATAGCATTGTCGTAATGATATTTTTTAAATAATTTCTGCAGATCGGTGATGGCATCTCCCAGTTGTTCAACCGGAAAAGCAATGTCTTCCAATATCACTGTTGTGCCGCTTGCCCTTACTGCGCCGACTGCGGGAAAAAGTCCTTTACGAACCTTCCACAAAAAATCCTGCTCTGTTTTATCACCTGTAAATACCGGGGCATTGTATAAAGAAAGATTTGAGGTTGATTGCAAAAATGCACTTACTTTTTCTTCCAACACCGTCCAACTGCTTTCCTGAAATTCAATCAATAAAGCAGCTGCATCTTTCGGCAATGTTTTTACAATCGCAGGCATGGCGGGTAAATTTTCAACGGCACGCAGTGATGCCCTGTCCATTAATTCTACCATCACAGCTCCTGCATTGGTAAGCGGTACAATGGCCTGGCAAGCATCGTAAATATTGGGAAAATATAAAAGAGACGTTAATTTAAAAGGATGATCGGGAACTGTATCCAATACCGCTTCTGCAATAAAAGCCAGGGTACCTTCGCCACCAATTAACAGGTGCGCTAAAATATCCAGCGGATGTTCGTGATCTATAAAAGCATTTAAAGAGTAGCCTACTGTATTCTTGGTCTGGTATTTTTTTCGGATGGTATTGTACAGGTCTTTCTTTATACTGATTTCCTTTTTAATTTCAATAAGCTGCGTAAATAATTCAGGACAATCTTTTTCAAAACGGTTATAATCAGGTTGCGCTTCTGTAGTAAACATTTTACCATCGGGTAATACAAAACGAATATATTTTGTTGTGTGATAAGAATTGAGTTTAACGCCACAACACATGCCACTGGCGTTGTTGGAAAGAATACCTCCCATCATAGCGGCGCTGATACTGGATGGATCTGGCCCGATTTTTTTGTTGTATTTTTTTAAATACGCATTCACCATGGCGCCGGTAATACCCGGTTGCACACGAACTAAACTACCTTCAGCTTCTATCTTTATTTTATTCCAGTGCTGGCTCAAATCAACTAAAATACCATCAGTAATTGATTGGCCCGAAAGGCTTGTACCTCCGGTACGAAAGACCAATGGGACGTTATGTTGCTGTGAAAATTGAAACAATGAAATGATCTCGGCCTCATTGATGGGTTGCACAATCGCTTTGGGAACCAGGTGATAAAATCCTGCATCTGATGCAAAGGATACAAGGTCGATGTATCTTGACTTAACCCGGTTGCCGGGAATTATTTCCTGTAAGGCTGCTATCATTTTTTCCTGTGGTAATGAATTTAAAAGCAAGATAGGTTGCTTTTCCTTTATCTAAACTCCGTCGGATAAAATATCCTTTTGCGATCAGGTATTTATTTTGAAAACGAAAGATAGCTCCGG
>JANYFT010000030.1 GCA_025359625.1 Ferruginibacter sp. | reverse complement strand
GTAGAAAGAAAAAATGCAAGGGTATGTCTATACGTCAGTATCAATGTAATTGTACTTTGCCAAATAAAAGGAAGTGCCTGGCATTTTTATTGTTTTTGGTTAGAATACAAAGGTATGAGCTAAATCAGTGAAACAGGCATTGATGAATTTAAAACCAGCAAAAGTTGCATGGGGCCATATTGATGTACCAAAATATATGAGTTGCCGCAGGTGGTACATGAAGCCAGGTTTTCCGATGATTAGCCCTTTTGGGGACACTGATAAGGTTTGGATGAACCCGCCGCCGGGTAGCTCATATCTCGAACGCCCAGTAAGCCCTACAGACCCACAGGTAAGTTATATGGCAGTAAAAACGTTAGATAATAAATGGATTAGTATTGTGGCAAACTATTCAATTCATTATGCAGCAGACATACCTGAAAACACTATATCTGCTGATTATTTTGGAGAAGTGCACAAACAATTAAAATTAAAATTGCAGGCAGTTGATGGCTTTGTGGGTATTATGAGCAATGGAACAAGTGGGGATGTAAATACCACTGATTTCAGACTCGAAAGAAATTATCCCAAAGAACCTTATGGGAAATCTAAACTCATCGCCAATGATATAAGTGATTCCATTATACTCAATTTAAAAAATGCAAAGTTCGAGGCTAAACCTATGTTCAAAATTGCCTATACCCAATTATTAGTCGCCACCAGGCAGCCCTCTGGCTCGCAAGTGAACACGTCTAAAAAAATGATAGCTAATCTTGATTATGCGACGCTTACATCTATTGACAAGGCATCTAATACAATAGCCTGTGCATACGCCAATGATGTTTTAGAACTGCATGAGTATCAAAAGAGCCAGATTAACTTGCCTGTTCAAGCCATAAGGATTGGCGAAGGAATCATTGGCACTTTACCTGGGGAAATATTTTCTGAAACTGGATTAATGTTAAAAAGGGAAGCACCCACAAAATATTATTTTACTGTATGTTTGGCAAATGCCGAAGTAGGATATATGCCACCGGCAACGCAGTTTAAGTTAGGCGGCTATGAAACCTGGCTGTGTACTGGTAGCCGTATGGAAATTACAGCAGAAGAAAAGTTGCGGAATGCATTGTTGGTTCTTATCAATAAACTTCAAGAATAATAATACTCCGGTAAAAATTTACACTCTTAACCTGCTAAGGAAAGCATTGGTTATAGAAGCGTTTTATTTTTCTGCAACTGATGCCTTAAGCAAAGTGTGAAAAAATTCTTTTAAATGATTAACGGGTTCGATGTAATTCATTTTAATATCGGCCATAGAAGAAGTTCCCCCTGTTCTAAAAGCTTAAATTAATTTCTGTATTATACCATACCACATTGGGTAATTGCGATTGTGGTAATGTAATATTTTTCTTTTTATAGTCATTCTTAGCGCTTGCAACAAATTATTACCTATCATAAAAGAAATGATGATTTGTATTATTTATCAGTTAAAAAGTATAGCTAATAAATATTTATAAAATTGATCTTGCAATAGATTGTATGAGTTTATATTTTTTCTTTTGATTGTTTGTTTGATATGGTAAATAATGACCTATATCACATTACGCTAGCGTGATATCATTTGGTACGTGAGTATTATTCCCTCAACCTTTCACCAAATATATTAAAATTAATATTTCTTTTTAAAGAAAAAAGTCCAAAAACTTATTCAGTTTAAAATTTATCATCGCTCATTTAAACCCAAATTTAACTTAATATGAAAAAAGTAAAACTTCCTCATTATGGTTTTCTGATTATTGCTTTCCTTTCAATATCAGTTACCAATTGGGCTCAAGAACGAAAAGTAAACGGTACTGTCCTGCATTCGGAAACAGACAAACCGTTAGCAGGTGTCTCCGTAGTTGTAAAGGGAACAACGTCGGGTGATGTTACAGATAACAATGGAAAATTTTCTATAAATGTTACCCAATCTAATTCAATATTAGTTTTTTCCTTTATTGGATATGCGACAATTGAAGAACCATTAAATGGCAGAACAAATCTGGAAATAAAATTAAATGGTGAATTAGGAAATCTTGGCGAGGTTGTTATAGTTGGATACGGAACTCAAAAGAAAGCAACTTCTACCGGAGCTATTTCAAGTGTAAAAGGTTCTGATTTGGTTGCTACACCAGTTACCAATGTTAGCAATTCTCTTTCTGGAAGATTGGCTGGAGTTTTTGTGAGTACCGGAAGTTCCGAACCTGGTAATGATGGCTCAGCAATTACAATTCGAGGCATGAGTACGTTTAAAAATTCATCTCCTTTGATAGTTGTTGATGGCATTCCAGGCAGATCTTTAGAGAGAATTGATCCTAATATAATCGATAACATAACCGTTCTTAAGGATGCATCTGCGGCCATTTATGGTTCTCAGGCAGCCAACGGTGTAATTTTAATTACTACAAAAAGAGGCAAAGCGGGTAAACCAAGAATTGGATTTTCATATAATCAAGGCTTTGGCCAACCAACCTCATTACCAAAAATGACCAATTCTGCTCAATATGCCACTATGCTAAATGAAGTTGATAAATACAATAGCGTGCCAAATCGATATTCAGCCAATGATATAAGCCTCTTTCAGAATGGTTCAGACCCATTGGGTCATCCAAATACTGATTGGTATTCGGCAACTTTAAAAAATTGGTCCTCTCAAAACTCAGCTAATTTAACATTATCCGGGGGATCAGAAAATATTCAATATTTTGTTTCGGGATCTACAAAATATCAGGATGGATTTTATAAAAACAGTGCAAGCAATTACAAGCAGCAGGATTTTAGAATTAATCTGGATGCTAAAATAAATAAGTATATGAGCTTGCATACTGATTTCTATGGAAGATTCGAAAATACTAACGCTGCCTCCACTAATTCATACAATATATTTGAGTCTGTTTCAAGATCAAAACCAATTAATATCGCCTATTGGCCAAACGGGCTGCCTGGCCCAGGTGTGGAAAATGGGGTAAATCCTGTGATTATGCCAACTAATGATCCGGGTTTTGATAAAATAAAAAATTATATATTTAATTCCACTGTAAATCTTAAAATAGATGTGCCTTGGGTTAACGGGCTTTCACTAAATTTAATAGCGGCTTTAGATGAAGGGTTTCGATACAATAAAACGTGGAATACCCCGTGGAATACTTATACATGGGATGGTACAAATTTGAATCCTAATGGAGAACCAGTATTGACAAAAACATTATGGGGAGGCGACCCAAAATTGAATCAAATAGATGCTAAAAACCATAATCTATTAACATCTGCACTATTAAATTATTCAGTAAATGTTTCAAAAACTCAATCCTTAAAATTACTCGGAGGGGTAGAAAAAATAAAAGGGGATGCTTCCTACTTACAAGGTTTTCGGAGATTTTACATTTCTACTTCTTTAGATGAGATATCGGCCGGAGGACTTGACCAGCTTTCTAACGGAGGCTCCTCATATGCATCAGCACGGTTAAATTATTTTGGACGTGTGAATTATAATATTTTGAATCGATATATTTTTGAATTTCAGGCCAGGTATCAGGGCTCTTATATTTTTTCTGAACAAAATAGATTTGGGTTTTTCCCTGGCGGTTCTTTAGGCTATGTTGTATCTGAAGAGAATTTCTGGAAAAAGTCTTTGGGAAATACAATAAGCTATTTTAAAATCAGAGCTTCTTACGGTAAAACAGGAAATGATTTAATTGACCCGTATCAATACCTTGCCTCCTATAATATAGGATCACTTAATAGCGTAGTTAACGGAGGGGGAGGAAGGCAAGCTACATTATTTGAAAACGTAATCCCAAATCCTAATGCAACCTGGGAATCTTCTACTCAAAAAGATATAGGCGTAGACTTACGATTTTTAAAAGGAAATTTATCTTTAACAGCCGATGTTTTTAGTAATGTACGTACAAATATTTTATCACAAAGAAATGCTTCAATACCTTCATCAGCAGGCCTGAGCTTGCCAGATGAAAATATCGGAAAGGCTGAAAACAAAGGCTTCGACTTTGAAATTACTTATCACAATAATCCAAATCCCAACAAATTGACTTATCAAATTAGCTTTAATGGAGTATACTCTAAGAATAAGCTGATTTATTGGGATGAAACACAGGGAGCACCCAAATATCAAAAAGCAGAAGGTGCTCCAATTTTTGCCCAATTGTACTATGAGTCATTGGGTATATTTAAGGATCAGGGTGCGATTGATAAATATCCTCACTGGGATGGTGCCAAGCCTGGTGATGTAATATTTAAGGATGTAAATGCGGATGGGAAAATTGATGCAAACGATAAGGTGCGAAGAAATAGAACCTCTACTCCTACACTTAGCGGAGGATTATCGCTTGGTTTACGTTATAAGGGTTTTGAATTATCTGCTGTTGTACAAGGTGCTGCCGGGGCAGAAAGATATATTTTTGGTTATGCAGGGGAAGTTGGTAATTACTTTAAATTTTTCCACGATGAAAGATGGACAGATGCTAACCCTACTGCAACCGGGCCACGAACATTTAACCGGGAGAATGTATATTGGGCAACTAGCGACAACTATTCAAATCAGAGTACCCAATTTCTGTACAAAACTGATTATATCAGATTAAAAACGGCTGAGCTTGCTTATAATCTACCTATGTCTGTTCTTAATAAAGTTAAATTATCTGGGTTAAGAGTTTATGTTTCCGCTTTTAATTTGTTTACCCATGCAAATGGACTGCCTAAAGGTTTCGATCCTGAAATGGGGCAATTACGGGGATACGGGTACCCTTTACAAAAAATAGTAAATGTTGGATTGTCCTTAAATTTTTAAAATATAAATTATGAAACACTTACATAAAATACTTCCAATTCTATTTTTGATGATACTTTTATCATCGTGTAACAAAGATTTTTTAAATACGGTTCCTAAGGATAAATATAGTGACGAACTGTTATGGAAAGATCCTAACTTAATAAGGCCATACGTAAATGGAATATACCAAAAAATCCACAATCCATTTGGCACACTTTGGCTTTCATCATTTGTAGATGAAACAATGACGCAAGGATTTTGGGGGCTTAGTTCAATCAATTCCAGTTTACTTAACCCCAGTGATCTTGGGGCATTGGATCCTAACCATTGGGGGCAAACAATGCAACCACTGTCCTGGGAAAAGGCATACAAGAATATAAGGGCATGCAATCTGTTTTTCGAAAATATTGAAAAAGCTACCTATGGCAGCCAAGCGGAAAAAGACCAGATAGTTGGAGAAGTAACGTTTTTAAGAGCTTATATATATCATTGGTTGGTAGCGCTGCACGGTGGTGTCCCGCTGATTACAAAATCATATTCAGCAACCGATAATTTTGAAATTGCAAGAAATTCCTATGCTGAATGTATTGATTTTATTGCCAGCGAATGCGATAAGGCTGCATCATTATTGTCATTAGATGGGGATAAGGTAAGAGCTTCCAAAGGTGCGGCATTAGCCTTAAAGGCCAGAGCATTACTTTATGCAGCAAGCGATTTTGCCAATTCAAATGCTTCATGGGCGGGAGGTTACGCACAAAAAGAGTTGGTTGGGTATGTGGGTGGCGATCGGACAGCACGCTGGCAGGCAGCTAAGGCTGCAGCAAAATCGGTAATTGATTTAAATAAATATTCACTTTATAATCCTAATCCAGCTTCAACAGCAGACGCAGTAAAGGGTTATCAGGATATTTTTCTTACTTACAAAACAGAGGAGGATATTTTCCAAATAACGTATGATTATCAGAATGGCGGTTGGCCATTTACTTACATGGGGCAAAGCAATAGTCCAAACGGTTGGCATGGATGGGGTGGCCAGGGGCCTGTGGGTCAAATGGCAGATGCTTATGAAATGAGTGACGGATCTAAATTTAGCTGGTCAAATCCAGCTCATAAAACTGCACCTTATATAAATAGAGATCCAAGGTTCGCTGCATCGATTCTTTATGATGGGGCATATTACAAGGAAAGGCCTTTAGATGTAAGAGCGGCAGATCCGTTGGGCCGGGTACAAACAGGGTTTTATAAACAGGCAGATGGCTTATATAAAGGCGGCTTAGATACGAAGGATGGTATTGATAACTGGAACGCAATGCCTACAGGGTATTATCTTAGGAAATTCATTGATCCAAAAGTAGATATTACTGCGGGAGTTCCTCAAAAATTGCCATGGAAAGCATTTAGATATGCTGAGATTATCCTTAACTATGCAGAAGCTTGTATTGAGCTTGGAGAGGAAGCAGAGGCCAAACTTTATTTAAATAAAATCAGAACCCGTGCTGGAATGCCATTAATTACCGTTTCGGGTCAAGCCTTAAAAGATGAATATCGTTACGAACGCAGAGTTGAATTGGCTTTTGAGCAGCACAGGTTTTTTGATGTTAGAAGATGGATGATTGCATCTAGTGCATACACGAACGCTGAAGGCATTTTGATTACATACGATCTTTTGCCAAATGGACAATATGCTTCTCCTGTATACGCAAAAAATGCCACCACTTGGGAAAACAGAAATTTTAAAAATAATTTTTATCTTCTTCCAATAACAATTTCTGAAATGAATAGAAATCCTAAGCTAATCCAGAATCCTTTGTATTAGATAATTATTTAGATATATTAACGAAGGTGAAAAACCAAGTTATATAATATAATGAAGAAGCCCTAAATCCCGAAATATCTTTGTTTGTTTTTTCAGGATTTAGGGTATTAGAATTTGATTCTTTTAAAGTTTTTATGACTTTTAAGATTTTCCCAGATTAGCGCCAACTAATTTTATTGCAATTAAACAAGTTGAAAGCATTAGGGGATATGCTCACAGGCATTAGTATACCCACATCGCATTTCAGTATATCAAGCGACAAGATTTTTATGTTCCGAAGAGAGTATTTGAAATACTTAAAATAATGTGGAAACGCCAAGGAGTTCAATTCAGAAAAGATATTTTTAACTTGTAAAAACTGTATTCGAAAGTCAGTGATGGCTAATTTTATGAATGTTCACAATAAAGGTGGTAGTACTTTTTGCACGAGTCTGGAACAATAAGTTTGCGGTTGTTTATTTTATTGAAGTGTTATTCCGTTTTGCATTACGAAATTTTTGCTCGCAGCTTAGCTGTCCAAAATGGCTGAATTTTATTTGATTAACAACTCATCCATGCTGCTTTTAAAAGAGTTATTGATGTCAACCATGAATATAAAAAGTATGAGAAAAAACAAGAAAGGATTATTGCTTTGTATAATCAGTGCCTGCTTATTGCAAGGGCACATTGCGATCTCCCAGAAAACATCTAAAACCCCAATTATGGGGTGGATGAGCTGGAATTTATGCCGCGAAAATGTAAACGAAAAAATAATTAAAGACATCGCGGATGCATTGGTGGCAACTGGGCTTAAAAAGGCAGGCTATACCCTGATTTCAATTGACGATGGTTGGGTAGGAGGAAGGGATATGCAAAACAACCTAATAGCCAATCCTGAAAAGTTCCCTAATGGTATGAAAGCGTTGGCAGAGTATGTTCATAGCAAAGGTTTAAAACTCGGTATTTATTCATCAGCATCCCAAACGACCTGTCTTGACCTTACAGGAAGTTATGGTTTTGAACAGCAGGACGCTAACCGGTTTGCAGACTGGGGAATTGATTACCTGAAATACGATTGGTGCGGCAATGTTCCTGAGAACAATCCCGAAGAACTGCGAATCCGCAACGAAGCGATGTCAAAGGCTATAGCCAATACAAAAGCACCTTTTGCTTTTGCCTTTTGGGGAGGGTTTTCACCCGAGTATTGGGTAAGGTCTTTAGGAAATAATTGGAGAATAGCATACGATATCCGTGACGTATGGAAGAGCTATCACCCACAACGTAAAGGAATTTTGCAGGCATACGAAGCTTGCATACAATTGGATAAATTGGCGGGGCCTTATGGTTTCAACGACCCCGATATGTTAGTGGTTGGTTTGTACGGCACAGGAAAAGCCGGTTCTGCAGAAGGGCATACAGGAGGTTGTACAGATATTGAATACCAGACTCAAATGAGCCTGTGGTGCCTCATGGCCTCACCTTTATTTTTAAGCGCTGATATAGCTAAGCTAAACCAAACATCTTTAAACATCCTAAAGAATAAGGAAATGATTAGTATTAATCAAGACACACTTTGCAGGCAGGCAAGACGGATTATTGAAACAAATATGTATGACGTTCTCATCAAGCCACTCGCAGATGGCGACTATGCATTGGGTCTGCTAAATAAAAGTGATGATATAATTGATGTCAGCCTTCCATTTAATAGTATTGGATTGATTGGTGACTTCATGGTTAAGGACGTTTGGAGGCAGAGAAATAGCACTAGCCATTTGAAAAGCTGGAAGGGGGAAGTTATGGCTCACGAGACAGTTGTGTTGAGGCTTTCGAAGCCTGTCAACAGAAAAAAACAGTCTACGGTTCGCTAAGCAATGAGCTTTTTGATGAAAAGAAGGTGATCTATTTTTTTTGTTTAAGTATAGAAGTTATGAATTAAAGGTTATCTAAATACTTATTAGTGTAGCCATGGTCAAAGAACTGGAAGAGGACTAATAGAAATTGAATTTTTAATTATTGTAATACCAAGGAGAT
>JANYFT010000025.1 GCA_025359625.1 Ferruginibacter sp. | reverse complement strand
TAGTATCAGGCCAGAGCCTGATCTTTAAAAATAGTTGCAGACATCTCTTATCAATAATCACCAATACTTTTCTTCAATTATTTTTTTATGATGATATACATGTCCCAGTGCTATAAAGCCCATGCTGGCAACACTTGTAGGAATATTATTGGCTATGCCCATCCTTGTTAATTCTTCTGCTGAAAAACTTTTAAACAGTAATTCAGTTGACTGGCGCACCGCTACAAATTCTTCTGCCATACTTTGCCAGGTTCTTTCATTGGCAGAAGCGTTGGCAGCATAATCATTTTCATCAAACCCAGGCAGGTGAAAAGTTTCTTTTCTTGCAAAGCATAAAGAACGGTAACAAAAAATTCTTTCCGTATCAATTACATGTTGTAGTAAATCTTTTAATGTCCATTTGCCGGGGGCATAAGCATACCCAGATTTTTCTTCTGAAATGCTGACTAAAAGATTTTGTATAATCGCAGTTTGATTGGTAAAGCCTGACATCAGGTCTTCATCCGGAACCAGGTCGATGTATTTTTGAAAATAAGGGGGATAAGTTGTTGAAGATGGTTTAGACATGTAGTAATTTTTATAGTGTTAAAAAAGTGCCGGGTTGTAAACCCGGCACTAAAGTAATAAATTCAGTTTTGCTTTTTAATTATCCCTGCTTGTTTTTTATCATTACTGGTTTAGGCAATACTTCTTTTGTTTGCTTCCTGTCGCCTGTTAAAGTACTGGCTAATTTTATGGCTTCGTAAACATTTAAAATGCCGCCTGAAGCAGATAGCTCACTCAACTTTATTTTTTCTGCTGTTCCCGGAGTATTCACTTCTGTACCCGGAGCAACAGCAGATTTTTCAATAATGTATTTTAGCTGAGGAGCACTTAACTTAGGATAATACTCCAATAAAAATGCAGCAGTACCAGCTACCACAGGGCAGGCCATACTGGTGCCTGAAGCATTTCCATAATTGGTTACACCAGGTATGGTAGAATAAATTTGTACACCGGGCGCAAATACATCTACCGCTTTTTTGCCATAGTTGCTAAAGCTAGCGGTGATGCCACCATTTTTAGGGTCTCCACTTGCACCGACTGTTATCCAGTTAGTTGCTTTTTTTCCATTATCCAAATAAACAGGGGTCGGATAATTATCGCTGCTATCAACATCTTTTGCATCGTTACCGGCAGCCTGCACCAACAATACCCCCTTGCTTTCAGCATATTTCACCGCACTATCTACCCATTTTTTTTCAGGAGAAAATTCTTTACCAAAACTCATGCTTACCACCTGGGCACCGTTATCAACTGCATAACGGATAGCATTGGCAACATCTTTATCATGTTCATCCCCATCTGGGACGGCCCTAACCATCATAATGCGTACATTATCGGCAATGCCATTTATGCCCTTCCCATTGTCTCTTACAGCGGCAATAATACCAGCGCAATGGGTGCCATGAAACGGAGTGGCCGTCATTATATCGTTGTTACCATAAAAACGGTCATTAATATTGTTTTCATCATCCTGTACAATTTCTTTGCGGTATTCTTTTGGTGCATTTTTGGCCGCATCTGCTTTTCTCAGGTCGCCCTGTAACTCTTCTACAATCTGTTTATTGCTTATCTCATCGCTGCTGTTTGCTTTACACAATTCCATTAAAAACATCTTTGTTCTACTTGCAGAAGGGTTTGTTGAAGTATATTTTTCAAGGTCGGTACAATTGTACTCTTCTTTACCCAATTCTTTTGCAATAACAGAATCACCTTTTAGCAGGGCGGGTAATAATTGTTTTAAAAAAGCTATTTCTGAAGGCTTTATCTCACCCACTATTTTTTGTTTTGCTTTTTTATACATGGCTACTTCTGCTTTTTCTTCAGGGGCTATAGACGACTCATCGGGGATGTCCTCGCCGTATTTCGCCTTAAACGTGTTATAAACCCTGGCCCCTTCATAACTGTCTTCTTTTACATTGCGTCCATCCTTACCACCCAAAAAATTCCAGCCATGTACATCATCAATGTAGCCATTATGGTCGTCATCAATTCCATTACCCGGAATTTCTTTTGGAATGGTCCACAAAACAGGTGTCAAGTCTTCATGCAGGGTATCAATACCACTATCAATAACCGCTACCACTACCTGTTTGCTTTTTAATTTTTTTGTTTTTACAAAAGCATAAGCTTTATCAAGGCTGATGCCATAGTAACCGGTGGTAGGCTTATCAAGCTGGTACCAATTTTTGGGAATCTCGTTTGTTGCTTTTTGAGCAATGGCAGTAGCACTTAACAAAATAGCTACACTAAACAGGCATTTCTTCATAGTTTGAATTTAAAGAGTAGCAATTTATTGCAAAGCAATTAAATGAGCTAACCATTTTAAAAAAATAACAGGTTTTTAAGGAAAAAAATTAACGGATGGTCATAAAGAAAGAAGACGTACGAAATAATCGGGAGCAAAGTTTATTGCCGGAGAAAAGGATTTTTTGAATAAACCATACACAGTGCTGCCACTGCCGCTCATAGCTGCATAAGATGCCCCGGTTTTATATAGTGTGTCTTTTATTTCTTTTATTTCAGGAAACTTTTCAAACACCGGTTTTTCAAAATCGTTTTTTAGAAAATGTTGCCAGCATTGAATTGGTTGATTTACAATTTCTGCAAGGGAAACAACATGCGAATTTTCCCCCTGTATTTTCAGGCCTGAAAAAGCTTCCCCGGTATTTACATGAATACCAGGGTTGATCAATAAAAGTTGATAGCCAGTAAGGTCCAACGATATTTTCTTCAATATTTCGCCGCGGCCGGTACCAACACATGGCTGATTTAAAATAAAAAACGGAC
>JANYFT010000437.1 GCA_025359625.1 Ferruginibacter sp. | reverse complement strand
TGCTTACCAAATGATAAATATGTTGCGGAAATTAGGTGCAGAACCACAGGCCATAGAGCAACCATTAGATTTAGCAGTCCCCGAAAATAAATTGATGTTGGCATTTTATCTGGCAGCACCTGAAGTTGAAAATGACAGAAGAGCTTTGAATGTTTTATTAGGAATGAGAAAAGCCAAAAAGGAAGGACGATATATGGGGCCTGCTCCGGTGGGATATGCAAATAAGATTACAGAAGATGGTAAAAAATATATTGCTCCAAAAGAACCAGAAGCAAGTATAGTAAGTTGGGCATTTAAAACAATTAATGAAGGGCAGTTAAATGTAGAGCAAGTAATGAAGGTTGCTTTCAAAAAAGGTATTAAGTGTTGTAAAGCCAATTTTTGGCATTTGTTAAGAAATCCTGTTTACTGCGGTCGCATTTATCTTTGTGGATATAAGGAGGAAGCATCAAGGCATGTTCAAGGTTTACACCAGCCGATAATTTCTGAAGCATTATTTTATGATGTTCAGAATTATTTGAACGGCAAGAAAAAAATGTATCGCACTAAAGTAGGTGGTATGGATATTTTGCAGTTAAGAGGTCATTTGATTTGTCCTAAATGCGGCAAGATACTAACCGGAAGTGCCTCAAAAGGAAGAAATGGAAAGTATTACTATTACCATTGTACCTCATCTTGCGGAGCAAGATTTAAAGCCGGAAATGCAAATGATTTATTCTCTAAAGAACTTAAAAAGCTTGTACCTAAACCAGGCATGACCGAAGTTTACAAATTGGTGATACAAGAAGAGTTTAAGTCAAAAACAAAATCTCAAAGGGAAGATGTGAAATTAGTAAAAGAAGCGTTGGAAAAAGCTAGTAATGAGCTTGGCAATGCCCGTAGGTTGCTTTTAGCAAACGAAATAGAGCCATCTGAATACAGGTTAATAAAATCTGACTACGAAAAGAAAATAACAGGTTTAGAATCCAAATTAATTGAGCTTTCAAAAGAGAGTAATAACATAGAACCCTTACTAAATAAAGCTATATCTAATCTCACATCCCTTGATAAATTGTATGAAAATGCAAATAATGAAGCCAAGAGAGAAATAATTGGTTCGATATATCCCGAAAAACTCACTTTTGACGGATTCCATTATCGAACCGCCCGTCTTAACGAAGCCGTTAGGCTGATATATAGTATGGGCAAGGATTTCAGCGAAAATAAAATTGGACAAACCGAAGCTATTTTCGATTTGTCCAATGCAGTGACCTGGATTGGATTCGAACCAATGACCCTCAGCTTAGAAGGCTGATGCTCTATCCAGCTGAGCTACCAAGTCTTTAATTTTTGCAAATATAGGGCAAATCAATTATTCATTTTGGATGTTGCATAAAAAATAGGGTATATATTTCCACACCCTTTATATACCCTCGTATCTGTTAAAGTAATACTTTTGCCCACTTTAATTAATTAATAGAAGTTTAAAATTTACACTTTCTTATAATTAATATAACCTCAAAATAATTATGATTATGAAACAGCTTAAAACGACATTAATTTTTATTTGTCTTGCACACATCACGTTTGCACAAAATTTTGGCGGCCTTAAAAAAGGTGCTGCCATAGGCTTTAGTGCTAATCTTGTTGATTTTAATCCCAAGTCTCCATATTATAAAATTGGAAAAGTAGATCCGGGATTCTCAATTATGTACTGGCAGGGCCTTACAAAAAACCTTGATTTTTCTTTGCGTTACAATGGCTTATTTACAGACTATGCCAAAGAAAATAATGTAGTAAACACATACACCAACGAATTTGAAGGATCACTTCATGCACGCCTGTTGGCAAATGATCATTTGCTAAATCCATTTGTTACTGCTGGTATTGGTATTGGCACTTATGGAAAAAAAACATGGGCACCTTATGTTCCATTGGGTGCAGGTTTGCAGCTGAATATGAACAATGAAGGATACTTGTTTTTACAGGCAAATTACAGAGCAAGCCTTGCTAAAACAAAATTGGATAATAATATGTTTTATTCTTTAGGCTTTACACAAAATATCAGAAGTACAAATGCAGTAGTAGTGGCACCACTCCCTGTTATACCTGTTGTAACCGACAGGGATAATGATGGTGTAGTTGACAGCCTGGATGCATGTCCTGATGTAGCTGGTTTAGCCTCTCTTAAAGGGTGCCCTGATACTGATGGAGATGGGATTACTGATAGCGAAGATAAATGCCCAACCGTAAAAGGGTTTGCAAAATACCAGGGATGCCCTATACCGGATACTGATGCTGATGGGGTAAATGATGAAGAAGACAAATGCCCTGCTGTGGCAGGTGTGGCGAGATACCAGGGTTGCCCGGTACCGGATACTGATGGAGACAGCGTGAATGATGAAGAAGATAAATGTCCTAAAGAAGCTGGTCCGGCATCTAATTTTGGATGTCCCGTAATTAAGCCGGAAATTATCAATAAGATAAATATGAGCGCAAAAAATATTTTCTTTGCAACTGGAAGCGCTAAATTACTGGCTAAATCTAACGCTTCATTAAACAATGTAGTAACAATTTTAACTGACAATCCGGGTTATAAAGTTGACATTGCCGGCCATACAGATAATACCGGCAAAGCTGATAAAAACCAAACCCTGTCTGAGGCAAGGGCCAATGCAGTTAAAACATATTTTGTGAGCAAAGGCGTTGACGAAAGTCGCCTGAATGCTGCAGGATATGGTCAGGATAAACCTATTGCTGATAACAAAAAGGTAGCAGGCCGTACAAAAAACAGGAGAGTAGAAATGACGGTAAGAAATTATTAAATTGAATAGATTGTATAACGAACGCCCCACATTTTTGTGGGGCGTTTTTGTTGCGATGTATTACAGTTATAAAATCATAAAGCACCACCTTGCCCCTGGTTTGCTCAGCATTCTTACCTTTATTACTTTCAACAAAACCTGCTGTTGTGTAAATTTTATTGCTTTACCAACCGATGGTATAATTGTTTCATCATATCAGCAACTGTCTCAGTATGGGTTGTATTATATTTATAGCTTTTTATTGAGGCAAAAATGAGCTTTACCCTATAAAGCAAAACCAAACCAACATTCCTTGCAGGTCCATATTTTCAGGCTTTCAAAGCTTCTAAATTTACAAGAGGTGATAGGTGTAAGAAAGGCAAAGATGAAAAATTCCGTGTACTAATTTGCAAGCAATGATTATATTTAAGTTCTAAAAAATTCAGATGAAAAAAAATCTCTTGCTAAGCATGTGTATTTTTATTTCTTATTCTCTTTTAGCGCAAAATGCAGATAGCACCTGGCTTGTAAATAACTATTATAAAATAGAAAAATACATTCCCATGAGGGATGGTATAAAATTGTTTACCTCCATTTATATTCCTAAAGATAAAACAGGTAAGCACCCGATATTAATAGAAAGAACACCCTATTCCTGCAAGCCGTATGGAGAACACAATTGGAAAGAATATTGGAACAGTTATAAAAATGAATATTTTAAGGAAGGCTACATCATGGTGACTCAGGATGTACGTGGAAGGTGGATGAGCGAAGGTGAATTTAAAGATGTGCGTCCTTTTAATGCGGACAAAAAAGGGAAGGAGACGGATGAGGCAAGCGATACTTACGACGCCATTGAATGGCTTATAAAAAATATCCCCGGCAATAACGGAAATGCTGGTGTGTTCGGCATTTCATATCCTGGCTTTTATTCTACCATGGCTGCGGCAAGTAATCATCCAGCTTTAAAAGCGGTAAGTCCACAGGCTCCTGTTACCAACTGGTTTATTGGTGATGACTTTCATCATAATGGTGCATTTTTTCAACTGGATGCTGTTGATTTTTATTCTGCATTGGGTGGCGGCTTTGGCCAACCGCATCCGGTTCCAACATCTATGGATGCCCGTTCGGTTGGTTATCCCGATCATGATAATTATAAATTTTTTATAGAAGCAGGCAGCTTAAAAAACCTTACGAAATATATGGGCGACAGTATTGCATTCTGGAAAGACCTGATGGCGCATCCCAACTATGATGCCTGGTGGAAGGCCCGTGATGCCCGCAATGCAACAAAAAATTTGCAACCTGCCATGTTGTGGGTAGGCGGGTTGTTTGATGCAGAAGATTGCTGGGGTGCATGGAATGCCTACAAGGCGGCTGAACAAAATAACCCTGGCAAAGCGTTTAATAAAATTGTTGAAGGGCCCTGGTATCATGATCAATGGTCAAACCAGGATGGAACGCACCATGGCAATATTCAATTTGGCTCCAACACAAGCTACTATTATCAACAGCACTTTGAAATCCCTTTCTTCAATTATTTCTTAAAAGGCAAAGGAGATATTGCTGCCATTGCCGAAGCGAATATTTTTGTTACAGGTGCTAATGAATGGAAAAGTTTTACAAAATGGCCTCCTGAAAATAAAGAAGATAAGGTAATGTATTTGCAGGCAAATGGTAAACTGGATTGGAGCAAACCAACCGCTGAAAAAAGTTTTGATGAATACACAAGCGATCCAAATAAACCTGTTCCCTATGAAGAAGAAGTACATTTCAACAGAACTAGAACTTATATGACAGATGACCAACGATTTGCTGCACGCAGACCGGATGTGCTGGTGTTTAAAACAGATACCCTAACAACGGATATAACTCTTGCTGGAAATGTAATTGCAGATATACTGACAAGCATTTCAACAACGGATGCTGATTTTGTTGTAAAGATTATTGATGTGCTCCCTGAGTACGAAGGTTACAACAAAGTAGATATTTATGCTGAAAAAGATCCTGAAAAAATTTATCCCATGGGTGGTTATCAAATGCTGGTACGTGCCGAAATAATGCGGGGCCGCTACCGGAAAAGTTATGAAAACCCTGAAACTTTCACACCCGGAAAAATAGAAGAGGTAAGGTTTGAATTACCTTCCATTGCACACACCTTTAAAAAAGGGCACCGGATAATGGTGCAAATACAAAGCAGTTGGTTTCCCCTGGTTGATCGCAACCCTCAGCAGTATATGGATATTTACAATGCTAACAGCAGTGATTTTAAAAAAGCAGACATTCGAATTTATCATGAAGCAGCAAATGCCAGCAAGATGATACTACCAGTTGTAAAGTGATTTTGTGTTTTAATAAATGAAAATATGGATATGCTGAATTTAACTGAAGGAAGCAAAATCTTTTACATTTTATGGCTCGTATTTCTCTTAATTAAAGAACCTTATTTTGAAGGAGCTGGAGGTATGTTTTTCCTCCATCACCGGAGCAGTACACATTTTATTTTTTGAAATTTTGAATACTTTCTTTGGATAGTTTTTAGTAAGCGATAGCAGTTGTTTATTTAGCCAGGCACACTGATAAACTAATGATATTAATTAGCTCTCTGATGCGCATTTTAATGGTATGGTAATTGAACTATACTAAATACAATAAAATATAAAAAAATGGCCAATCAAAAACAATTTGGTGTATGGATGGATACACAGACAGCAATCATTGTAGGAAAAGATAACCCGGGAGCAGAAACTGTTTCAGTGCTAGCGTCTGTAAAGGGTGAAAAAAGTTCTCCAAACTCAAGTGAGAAAAATGCTCACAACGAGGAAAGATCTTTGCAATTAAAATTTTTTAAAGAAGTTGCTCACCACCTGGAAAATGCCACTTACATACACGTAACAGGCACGGGCCAGGTTCAGGAACAGTTTATTCATTACCTGGCTGATACTCCCCAGTTTAAAAACACCCGTACGGATGAATCTACCACTAATAAAATGAGTGATGATAAGTTGGTGGAGTTGATGTCAGCAAAGTTGAATTAGATTGTATCCAACAATAATGTTTATCCCGGTAAGGCTTGACGGCTAACCGGGATTTTGTTTTTTAAAGCTTACATCACAGCCTGCACCAGCGTTTCGTTATGGCACATCAATTGAACCTGTACCATTAAAAATCGTTTCAAATAATTGTAAATATGAAAAAAAAACTATCACTGTCTTTTATTATTTTAACAATAATGGCCGCTTTAATTGCTTTTAGAAATCCGGATAAAGTTATTAATTCAATAAGCAGCAATAATCCCTTCGATACCCTGCCAGCGCCTTATGAAACAAAATCAGTTAAAAATTTCAGCAAAGTAATAGGGTGGAAAGATGGCAAAACTCCGGTGGCACCGCCAGGTTTTACTGTAACCAAATTTGCCGAAAATCTACAACATCCACGATGGATATATGTGGGTGACAATGGCGATATATTCATTGCTGAATCAAATACTATTTTAAAAGGCATATTAAAATTTGGGGCAAAAATTTCCCGTAAAATAAAAACACAACACATTGGTGAAAGCGCCAACCGAATTACTATGTTCAGGGATGTGAATAAAGATGGCATAGCAGAGCAGCGTTTTATTTTTGCAGAAAATTTTAACCAGCCATTGGGGATGCTTATCCTGCGTAATCATTTTTATGTTGCCAATACAGATGCGTTAATAAAATTTGATTATAAAACAGGAGACACTTTACTCAGAGGAAAAGGCATTCCTATTGTAGCCTTGCCAGCCGGAAAATACAACCGCCATTGGGCAAGAAACATTATCACCAATGCAGCAGCCAACAAAATTTATATAGCGGTTGGTTCAGGAACCAATGTTGCCGAAAAAGGATTGGCCAACGAAATAAGGAGGGCCTGTATACTTGAGGTAAATATAGATGGCAGTGGCGAACGGATATATGCCTCCGGTCTGCGTAACCCTGTAGGGATGGGATGGGCACCGGGCACCAATACTTAATGGACGGCCGTAAATGAAAGAGATGAACTGGGAGATGAATTGGTACCGGATTATTTAACAGGTGTAAAGGAAGGTGGCTTTTATGGATGGCCCTTTGCCTATTATGGTCAGCATCCAGATCCGAGAATGAAAGATCAGCAAAGGCCTGATCTTGTTGGTAAATCAATAGTGCCTGATGTTTCTCTTGAATCTCACACGGCATCTTTAGGTCTTTTATTTTATAACAGGCAAGCCTTTCCACCAAAGTATCACAACGGCGCTTTTATTGCACAGCATGGCTCGTGGAACCGAAAAGAATTATCCGGTTATAAAGTAGTATTTATTCCATTTACAAACGGTAAACCTTCCGGACCCGTTGAAGATTTTTTAACGGGGTTTAAAGTAGAAGGATCTACAGATAGTGAGGTTAGGGGGCGGCCTGTTGATGTTGCCTTGCTGGCAGATGGCTCTATGCTGGTGACGGATGATGTGAGTAATACTATCTGGAGGGTAAGTGCTAATAAATAATTAAGCGGATCAGTCAATGTATGCAACTTTTATTTTCGGAATTTTGGCAGTTCATTTTACTTAATACATAATCAAACTGATCAAATGAGTAGTTGCATATTTTTGTCATTTAACCAAATGATGCCAATGTTGCTTTTTTGAAACTTTCATTGCTTTCGGATGACTTTTTATTAAAATTTATTAGTACTTAATTAACGAGGGAAACAAAAGGTATGCAAAGGATTGGATTTAGCCAGTCTAATTATTACATTTGTTTACACTAAAATATAATTATGAAAAAGTATCTGTTGCTTGTAGTATTGGTTTTTTCTATTGCCTTAACTTATGCAGGTGATAAAGGAAAATGGACTGGTTTTATCAGCGATTCTGATTGTGGTACAAAGGGCAATAATAAAGAGCATGCCGCCTGTGCCAAAAAATGTATTGCTGCAGGGGCTACCCCGGTATTTGTTGTTGGCGAAAAAGTGTACACCATCAACAACCCTGAGAAAGTAGCTAAATTTATCGGTCAGAAGGTAACCATTAGTGGTACCATCACCGGCGATGCGCTGGACATAGAAAAAGTTGGTAAGTAAACCAAAACCGGATAATTGTTCAACCGGCTGCTACAATTGGAATTGTGGAAGCCGGTTTTTTTAAGCATTTAAATGAACCTAAAAGTAGCTTTGTAATAAATAAACAGAACAAACATTCCCTCCATGGGAGCATCCCCTTAAACAAAGTTTTGAAATTGGAGGTTTATTAAGGCATAGGAGTGACTACTTCACGGGCACAAGGATTGCCAGCGCACATTGCCCGCCCTACACCCTGCGCCAGCAAGCGTTGTGTAATTTGAAGAGTTGCTTGCGTCCATACGCGGGTCAACAACCTCGTAATGGTTTTAGATTATATTTCTTAAATTTGATAAAATGTATTTTATGGTAATACAGGAAATGAAAGAAAAACTGCATTTATTGATTGAAGAAACAAACAATGAAATATTGCTGGAAGACCTTTTGCTTGAAGCAGATAGCAGAATACATACGACTAATCCTCATGAAGCCGAAGGCCTTTCCAAAGAAGATTATGACGAACTTATCTCATTATTCAATGAGCCCCCTGAAAAAGATACCATTTCTTACGATGAACTTAAATCTTCGCTAAGCAGATGGTTTACAAAATAATCTTCAAGAAGCGTTTTCGCAACAAGCTTCAAAATTTACTTGGTTACATTGAAAATGAATTTGGATTATTAGTTGCCCAAAGGTTTGCAAAGCAGCTTGACAAGAAATTTATGACACTTCAGGAACAACCATTTATTGGACAACCATCGGCCTATATTCAAAATATACGAAGCATTCATGCGGGTAAACATAACAGACTTTACTATAGAATTGAAGGCAATAAAATTTTTATTATTAACATGTACGATACCAGAATTAATCCAAACAGAAACAGGTTGAAATAATTTATAGCACTCATCATTATTTGCCTCACTTTAGTCCCGGCTTGCTTTCACATTATACTTCAGCAGTTATAACACTTTTTTAAGTGAAACCCCCGCCGGGACGAAAGGATTACCAACTCACTTTGTCAGGGCAACACCTTACAAAACATCATCTTTTAAATAAAATAAAAAAGTAAATTTGTTTAAATTAATTAAGAAGGTATTCCATGTATACAGAAACAAGAAAAATACAGTGATAGAACAGGTATTAAAAGAAGATAATGAGGGCACCTTATTGGCATTGGAAACTGTATTTAAAAAAGCTAAAAAACCAAACAAAAAAAAGCTCACCATTTATGATTTTGTAGGGATTCTTACCAAAAAGACACTGGTGTTATAAGAAAAGCAATTAAAGAAACTGCCGAAACTATTAATCCCGATGACTGGAAATAATTATTTATTAGATAGCAATATTGTTATTGAATTTTTTGACGGTAATAAGATCTTTGCTGATAAAATCAGTAAAGAAGAAACACTTTATTTACCAAGCATTGTATTGGGAGAAATATATACCGGAGTAAACAGTGTAATAATAAAGCCCAACACCTTAAGAAACTTATCGGCAGGTTACCAATTTTGCATATTAAAAAGTTGCCAGATTTAAGTTTAGTAACAAGAGGGCACAGGTAGGACTCTTCTTAGTAATCTCCTCTCTCGTACCTGTGTGTTAGCCAGAACCTGCGTACTACGGAACGATAATAAGTTTCAAAAAAGCAATCATGCTTAAGATGCTGACTCTAAATTTAAACAAAGGGTAATTCAGCCTGAAGCAAGGTCCTCAGCCATGCCTAAAGACTTGTTGAGGCGTTGCTGTAAAAAGCCCACGCTAACTTTTAAAAGGCATAAGGCTATCGCTTCAATAATGCTTTACTACAGAAAAACCCTGAAAAAAAAGGTGTTTTGACGCTACTTTTTCCTTTTGCTCCCCACTAATTTTAAATAAGGCTAGATCTTTAAATAACTGTTTGGCTATTGCATTTTTTTATTTTAAACATTACCTTTTCATTTCATTAATCACCTTAAATCTTATTATCATGGCCTACTACAAACCGGTAGATAATTCTGCCAACTTTCATCATTTATCTGTAAAAGATTTGGTAGATGCAAGAGATACTTTTCATGTTCACCTGATGAATAAGAAAAACGTAATTGCAACAGCTATCAGCCGATACAGGATCCGGAAATCTGACTTCAAGGAGGTTAACGGTGATGCAATTTATTCTCCTTCAAAAAAATATCCCAAAGAACCCCGTACGCTTGAAAATAGTATTGTTACAGATTTTTCGTGGCCATGTGTGTTGGTTTTTGTAAAGAACTGGCAAAACGAATCGGCGTTGATTAATGATGGTGGTGATAATATTATTCCAAAAAGCATTTATCTGCAAGATGAAAGGGTGGTACCAATTTGTGTGGTGGAAGTTTCAAAGTCGGAAAAAGTGGAAACAACCATTAACGAATTCAATCTCAATTTTCCTGTAAATATGATCAGTGGCGGCTACCCGTTAATTGTGTACTCTCAGGGGCAAAGGCGAATTGCATCAGTAGGCTGCCTTGCCAGTGATGGCAACAAAGTATATGCTGTTACAAATAAGCATGTGGTTGGCAGAGAAGGTACAGAAATTTATACGTTGCTGAACGGTATAGAAACAAAAATTGGTGTTAGTTCGGGCAAACAATTGGGCAAGGGTAAATTTACAGACATGTACCCGGGCTTTACAGGAAATAACCTGGTGATAAACCAGGACGCTGGTTTAATTGAAGTGGATGATTTATCAATGTGGAAAACAGAAGTGCTGGGCTTTGGCCAGGTAAATGAATTGAAAGACCTTAATACTTTTAACCTGTCTCTGGACCTGGTTACAAAAAAAGTAGTTGCTTTTGGCGCTATTTCAAAAGACATACAAGGTGAAATTATCGGCCTCTTTTATCGCTATAAAGCTGTGGGCGGTATTGAATATATTTCCGACTACCTGATTGGTGGTTTGGATGGCAGCAGTTTAAATACCCATCATGGCGATAGCGGCACCCTTTGGCTTATTGAAGACGACGACGAGGATAAAAAAAAGATACATAAACCTTTTGCGTTGCATTGGGGCCAGCATGAATTTATGGAAGGTGAAAAAAAAATGCGGAGAACTTATGCAATGGCTACAAGCCTCAGTAACATTTGTCGTGAACTGGATGTTGACCTTGTAAGGGGCTGGAATATTGACCAGGATTATTCCTGGGGAAAAACAGGGCATTTTAAAATTGGTGCAAAGGCCTGCGACCTGGTAACAAATAAGCGCCTGCTAAAACTTTTGCAGGAAAATAAATTTAGTATCGGGTATAGTGATGATGACCTTAACGATCCTACAAACCTTGTAAAAGGCGGCAGCAGAAAATTTACACCTCTTGCTGATGTAGCCGACCTGGTGTGGCGGGCCATGAAAGGTAACAAAGGGGTAGCCCGTGTTAATGATGAATCCAATCATTTTGCAGATATGGATGAAAAAAATGCAGCGGTGATGAATAATAAATCATTGCTTGATTGTTGTTTTAAAAGTAACGGTACCATTAATGAAGATTTTGTTGATAAAGAAAGATGGCTGGAATTTTATAGCCAGATGGATGCAGTGAAACCCGAAACTGATAAGGATGGAAATGCAAGGCGTCGGCTGGGGGCTTTGCCTTTTAGGGTGTGGCAGATGTATACTTTAATGGTGGCAGCACTAAAGGGCGGCAAATTGGATGAGTTTATTTGTGCCGGAGGAACCATGGCACATTATGTGGGCGATGCCTGCCAGTGCCTGCATATCTCCTCCAAACATCACGGTATTACACCAGAAGACCATGGGGTACATGGCGATTATGAAGACAGGATGCTGACAAATAAAAACAACCGTCCGGTATTATTTAAAGGCATCAATTCGTTCAATCAAAAAGTAAAGAAAGCTCAATTATTTACCGGGGGAAAAGGTGCCGCCATCGCCGTACTTAAATTAATGAAAAACACATTTGATACATTAAGCCCCGATACAGTAATAAAAGCCTGGAGAGCATCCAATGACATGGAAGAATTATTTGCCAAAGTAAAAGATGGTACCATCACCAATATCAACAATGGGTGTTTAACCATGGCTACAATATGGCAGAGTGCCTGGGTGGAAGGTAAGGGCGACAAGATAAGCATGTCGAAGCTGGTAGCTATTGACCAGGACAGGTTGATGGAATTATATGAGGATAAAAGTTTTGTTCCTTCATTTGCATTGGACAAATTAAAACTTGGGCAGGAAGAATTTGCATAAAAAGCTTTCAGGTAATTTTAATGCCGCCGCATTTCAGCGGCGGCATTTTTTTATACTACCATGCCCGCTCATGCTTCATGAATGCCCTTCCTTTCAGCATGATTTTTTTAGTGCTCAATTGATGAAATGATGATAATATTGAATTGTTATGAACTGCATCCAACAGGCTTACTTTTTCTACCAACAATTTAATAATACAGTCATTTAACTAAGGCATTTTTCAACTCACCAATTTACTGCCTGCAGCGTGTCGCACAGCATTTACACATTCCATCACCTCTTATCTTCAATTCATTCACACCTGTATTTCTTTAAGCTGGCAGCCATTATATTTTTGTTCCTGAAACTAAAATAAAACAGTCATGAACAAAAAAATAATGATCACACTGCTTGCCATTGCACCTTTTATTGCAGCAGCACAATTGGGCGCCTTTATTAATAAAGTAAAGAATAAAGTAAACCAGCGTGTGGATAATAAAGTAGATAAAGCCATTGATAAAACGCTTGACCATGCGGAGGGTAAAGGCAATGCGGATGGTGCTTCCGATAATCCCAGAAGTGGATCTGATAGGGCAACAGCAAAATCAACAGAAGGGGTAAAAAGTTTTTCTAAATATGATTTTGTACCCGGCGAAAAAATTCTATACGCTGAAGATTTTGCACAGGAACCCCATGCTTTTGAAAGAGTTTTTTTTGGAAATAAATTAAGGTGTTTTAAATAAATTTGATGTACCTTAAAATTTTTACAGCAGCAGGTATACATAATTACATGACAGTACTATCTCAATTTATTGATCATAAAATCGTAGCCATTCTTCGTGGTATGCCGCCCAAAGACATTGTGCCTATTGCAGATGCATTGTACACCGGTGGCATCCGCATACTCGAAGTAACTTTAAATTCAAAAGATGCATTACCCCTTATTGAACAATTGAGTGTTGTTTTTAAAGACAGGATGTTAATAGGTGCAGGAACGGTACTCAACACTAATGATGCGGCAAATGCTATAACTGCCGGCGCTGCATTTTTGATATCTCCTTCGCTGGATGTTGCGGTAATTCAAGCAGCCAGAGATGCAGGTGTACTCAGCATTCCGGGGGCCTTTACACCAACAGAGATATTAAGCGCACACAATTACGGGGCAGACATTGTAAAGGTATTTCCTGCATTGGATACAGCCTATATAAAAAATATACTTGCACCCTTAAACCATATTCGTATAATGCCCACTGGCGGCGTTGATGCAACCAATATAAAATCATTTGCAGATGCGGGAGCAATAGCTTTTGGCATCGGCAGCGCATTGGTAAATAATAAAACCACGGTAGATGAAACCTACCTGGCAGCGCTTTCACTTAAGGCAGTAAAATTGATTGCAGCATTAAACAGTTAAGACAAATAAATATGAAAAAAACTTCCACCCATTGTAGAAGGTGCCGCCATGCTGATTGTTTTTAAAAATAGTAACTGATGAAGATAAAGCAGATGGGCAATAGATCGTTTGAAACACCCGGTATTGATGCCGCATTGTGTTATTTTAGCAGGTAAAGCCGAACGCTTAAAAGTGACGAAAGATTTAGAATGTTATATCACCTGCTTCATTTTGTCTTTAAATTATCAACTGATAAATTGATAAAAATATTCAACAGCTAAGCAAGATCAATAAATCTATACATGGAAAAATTTATCAGTTGCGACTGGGGCACTTCTTCTTTTCGGTTAAGATTGATAGAAGCTGCAACTAAAAATATATTGGCTGAAACAAAATCTGCACAAGGCATCGCGGCTACTTATGCTTTATGGAAAGAACAGGCTGTTGCAGACAGGGTTTTATTTTACACCGGTGTTATATTGCAACAGATTGAATTACTTGAAACACAATGTGGATATTTGCTGGATGATATTACTATACTTATATCTGGCATGGCATCCGCAACTATTGGTATGATGCAGCTGCCATATAAACCTATTCCGCTGAAAATAAGTAGAGCAGATTTTCAGACACATATAATTCCTGCTACAGAAATATGCAGGCACACTATCATCATTATCTCTGGTGTGCGTTCAGCTACTGATATAATGCGGGGAGAAGAAACCATGCTGGCAGGTTGTGCTGTTGCTGATATAGCCAGTGAACAATTATTTATTTTTCCAGGTACACATTCCAAACATGTGGTGGTACAAAACGGGTTGCTAAAAGATTTTAAAACTTACATGACCGGGGAATTATTTGACCTGCTGATCAGTAAAAGTATTTTGGCAGCATCTGTAGAAAATGATAATGTAACGCCGCAAAATAGTAACGCATTTATAAAAGGTGTTAAAGAATCTGTTGATGCAAATATTTTGAATGCTATCTTTCATGTACGAACCAACCAGTTATTTGGAGCAGCAGATAAAAATGAAAATTATCATTACTTAAGCGGATTATTGATCGGTGAAGAATTGAAGGATGTGCAAACTAATAATTATGCATCAGTTATGATTGTAGCAGCAGGTAACTTGTTATCACTATATGCAGAGGCCCTGTCAATACTGGATTTCAGGGGAGATATACAATTTGTAGATGCAGATAATGCATTGATAAAAGGACAGGCATTGATTTTTGATCTTTATAAACAGATGTAATTTTAAAACACGCCAATATGAATAAGATACTTTTAGCCATTTCATTATTCTTTGTAGCCTGCTATGGCTGCAACACTGCAGGCAAGGATACTAAAATGGCAACAACAGTAACAGCCAACGACAGTACTTTTGGCAAAATAGAAATCTATGATAAAACGGCTGCTTCACTAATTGACAGCAATGCCACCATAGAAGTGATCGGCAGAAATTTTACCTGGTCAGAAGGGCCGGTTTGGATTGGCGATAAACAAATGTTGCTTTTCTCGGATGTGCCTGAAAATAAAATTTTTCAATGGAAGAATGCAGGCACCACAAAACTTTATTTAACCCCTTCCGGTTACACAGATACTGCAAAGCGGGATGGAGAAAATGGTGCAAACGGTTTGGCATTGGATAAAGAGGGGCGTTTATTACTTTGCCAGTCCGGTAACAGAAATGTAGCAAGATTGAATGCATCGCTTGATACACCAAAACCTGCCTTCACCATACTTTCATCCAATTATAAGGGCAAGAAATTTAACAGCCCAAATGATCTTGTTGCAGACAGTAAAGACAATATTTATTTTACCGATCCCATCTACGGTTTACCACAAAAAGAGAATGATCCCACAAGAGAATTAATGTTTGAAGGTGTTTACAAAATAAACGCTGCAGGTAAAACAAGTTTATTGATTGATTCAATCCCAAGGCCAAATGGTGTGGCTCTTTCGCTGGATGAAAAAATATTGTATGTGGCAAGCAGTGATAATGTAAAGCCCAAATGGTATGCTTATCAATTGGATGAAAATAGAAATATTGTAAGCGGTGGTGTATTGCTGGATGCTGCTCCTTTAAAGGAAAAAGCTACGGTAAAACAAGGGCCGGATGGAATGAAGATTGACAAGTATGGAAATATATTCGGTGCCGGACCGGATGGTATCAATATCATTTCACCCGAAGGGAAAAGATTGGGCCTTATAAAAATTTTTAATCGCCCCACTTCCAATTGCGCTTTTAATGAAACAAAAGACACACTCTATTTTACGGCTGATGATATGATTTTTAAAGTGAAATTGCATTTGTGATCAGTGATTCTTTTCAGTCCTTCAAACAAAATTGTATAGTTAAGTCAGGGTTGAATGAATTTAAGTTTAAAACTATTAGAGGATATTAATGTCATTAAAAAAGTTTGAATACATTACTACTGTTGAAGAACCAATGCGCTTAAAAAGGTTTAAGTATTTATAAGTAGTATCAACAGGCATCTGCCAATAGCAAAGGATATGGTCCGGCGCAATAACACTAATTTTAAATTCAAATATTATTTATGAAACGATTGTTTAGCCTTTTACTAATAAGCATAATATCGCTTACATCTTCAGCACAAATAAAAGTAAGCAAAGACAAACATTACCTGTTAAAAAAAGATGGCACCCCATTCTTTTGGCTGGGCGATACGGCTTGGGAATTATTTCACCGGTTAACCCGTGAAGAAGCTAAGGAATACCTTAAAAACCGTGCAGAGAAAGGGTTTACCGTTATTCAGGCCGTGGCATTAGCAGAAATGGATGGCTTAAATATCCCCAATGCTTATGGAGATAAGCCTTTAATAGATAATGATCCAGCCAAACCCAACGAAGCCTATTTTAAGCAGGTAGATTTTGTAATTAATGAAGCTCAAAAGCTTGGATTGATAGTAGCATTGCTACCCACCTGGGCAGACAAGTGGTATAAAGACAAATGGGGTACGGGCCCTGAAATATTTACGCCTTTAAATGCAAAAATATTTGGTGCATGGATGGCAAAAAGATACCTGAGTAAACCAGTGGTTTGGGTATTAGGTGGCGACCGCAGTCCTCAGAATGAAACGCACCTGGCTATCATTAGGGGGATGGCTGAAGGAATAAAAAATGTTGATATGGGCAAACACTTACTTACTTATCATCCAAGTGGAGGTTCCAGCTCGTATGATTTTTTTGCAGAGGATGCATGGATTGATTTTCACATGTCGCAAACAGGCCATAGAGTGGGTAGCCCCGATTACAAAACTAACATCAAAGCCTATGCGCTAAAAAATATCAAACCCCATGTAAATGCCGAACCCAATTATGAAGATCATCCCAACGACTGGAACCCCGGCGAAAAAGGGTGGATGGATGATGTTGATACCAGGGAAGCTGCTTACTGGAACATGTTATCCGGCGGCGCAGGGCATACGTATGGCGATCATAATATCTGGCAGTTTTATACAGAAAAACGTGTTCCTGTTAACAATGCAAGAACCAACTGGCATGTGGCCATGGATTACAGGGGGGCTTACCAGGTAGGTTATATGCGGAAGCTATTTGAAAAACGCAACTGGCAAAAACTGGTAATGGATCAGTCTGTCATTATAGATAATAACCCGGAAGGCCTGGAATATAAAATGGCCGCCGTATCATCTGATAAAGATTTTATGATGGTATATATTCCCTATGGAAGAAAGACATTAGTAAACACTTCAAAATTAAACGGCACCAAATTGCGTGGCTGGTGGTTTAATCCAAGAGATGGATACACCATTGATTTGGGAGAGTTTGATAATGCAGGCAGTAAAGAATTTGTGCCAACTTCTGTAGGCCGTGGCAGCGATTGGGTGCTGGTGATGGATGATGCCTCAAAAAATTATCCCGAACCCAATGCATATTGATGTGTTGCAAAAAATATAAAAAAATTATTTCTTTTTCTTTACCGCTTTTTCTTTACTCCTTTAACCAACGAAATTGATTTGGTAATTGTCGTAGATAAGTTCATTTGTTTTGGGGTAAATGTCCCAAATAAATTCCCGTAACCAAAGTACCAGGCCCCTTATTTCATCAATGGCTATCTTTAACAATGCACCATTTGTATAATGCGCAGTACCCCGGTTTATTTTTGTGCACGCAAAATAATTTTGAATTTTTCAATTTGTCGCCGGTGTCTTAAAATATGTACAATAGCGTGTTCGGTTATTTGTTCAATATCATACACCTGGTTCCATGAAGTAACTATTTTTTTGCTGTTGTCAGGTTCCTCCAATTGATTGTCCTGAATATTTTTAAAACTGTTTGTTGTGAAAGCAAAAAAATCATCCAGGTCTTTTTGATAATCTTTCACAGTTGTATGAAGCACAATTGACGGATGATCCACTTTATCTTTTTTCAACTGTTGAATATAAAGTGCATAAGCGTAACCAGAACGCACCACATGCGAAAGGATCGTCTGAATGGATTTACACATTGGGTCTGTTGTTATATCATCTGCAACAGCAGCGAGTTCTATATCAGATACATCACTTATTGTTTGTTGCAGGTCTGCGATGGCCCTTTCATATTCATCAAGTAAAGCCCCAATGGCGCCTGTTCTGTATGTCTTACTCATTTTATTTTACCTATTGTTTTATGTTATATGGCCCGGCAAAATTTTAATCGGTGATCCGTAGTGGTTTTAATGACTTTTACCCGGAACAAAAGTCTCACAAAATTTATTATTGAAGTTAAGTACTAAAGTGGAAAAAAAATATTTAAAGGGATAACACAGGGCAGCCCTATTTGAAAAGACAGCGGTATCCATGGCAGCCTTCCAGAATAAAACTAACAAAAAATATAAGTAGGGTAAATAACAAAGGTTACCGGTTAATTAGGGATCTAAATTTACCATGTAATTTTTTATGGGTGTGTATAAAAATTAAGTTTTTTAAATCAACTGTTTTAAAAAACTGGTGCCGGATGCGCAATAAAAAATTATTGATTTAAATTAGTGTAAAAACGAAAATTGAAAGAAGTTTTTTTTAGTAGTTTTATTATTTATAAATAATTCATTTCTATTTTTAGTAGATTTATATCTTAAACTTTCTGCGATGTCAAACGTTAATTGGCCAGATGCCATCAAGCCATTACTAAAAAAATACAACAATAAAAAGCACCCGCTTAACTACGGTAATGTGTATCAACTATTGGTGATGGTGGTGTTATCTGCACAGGATTCTGATAAACATATCAACGAAGTTGCACCAAAATTCTTTGCTGCATTTCCCAATATGGAAACGCTTTCGCAAGCCACACCTGAAGCTATACAGGAACTAATAAGTGATGTAAGGAACTTTGGCAATAAATCAAAATGGCTAAATGCACTGTCAAAAAAAGTAAAGAGGGACAAGGATATTCCGCTTACACTTGATGCGCTTACTGAACTACCGGGCATTGGCCGTAAATCTGCAAATGTCATTAAACGGGAGGCCGGAGCAATAGCCGAAGGCATTGTTGTTGACCTGCATGTGGTTCGGGTAGCGCCAAGGCTGGGTATAGCAACTGGGGCCGATCCAAAGAAAATTGAAAAACAAATGATGGAGGTATTGCCATCAAAGCAATGGGATGCAGGAATGGCGATGTCTTTCCTGGGGAGGGAAATATGCAGGCCAATACCCAAATGTGAACTATGTTTAATGAATACCGTTTGTGCATATTACAATGGCAAAAAATAAACGGTGCCTTTTGTTACGTGATAGATATTGATTAAATAGTTTTGATACTAAAGTTACAAAAGATGTTTTTGGTTTTGTGATAAATGGTTGCTTATATTTAAAAAGATAAACTTAGTTTTAAGCTGTTGTAGTAAAGTTCGTTTATTATACCAGGATAAAATTTTATTCTCCACCAACAAATAAATTTCAAATGAAAAAATTAGCCGTTCTTATACCTGTCTTATGCATCGTGGTTATTGGTACCGCTCAGGATATAAAATCCCAACTGGATACCATCCTGGCTGCGTATGCAAAATTGTATAAATTTAATGGTTCTGTTCTGATAGCAAAGAAGGGAACGGTTCTTTTAGATAAAGGATATGGTTACCGCAATGCCGCCAATAAAATTTTGAACGATGAAAAAACTATTTACCAGTTGGGCTCTGTTACCAAACAATTTACGTCAGCCATCATCCTGAAATTACAGGAAGAAAAAAAGCTGGATGTACAGGATAAACTCAGCAAATACTTTCCCGCATATCCGAAAGGAGACAGCATTACCATTGAACAGTTACTGACGCATACATCGGGTATTTATAATTATACCAATGACGCAGACTTTATGGCCAACCAAATAACCAAGCCATCTAACCGTGAAAAAATAATGGCGCTGTTTAAAGATAAGCCACTTGATTTCTCACCCGGCACCGGCTGGAATTATTCTAACAGCGGCTACAGTTTATTAGGGTACATTATTGAAATAGCTGCCAAAAAACCTTATGAAGAAATGGTGCGGAAGTATATATTTGCACCCTTGCAAATGACACATAGTGGTTTTGATTTTACCCATTTAAAAAGCAATGAAAAAGCAACCGGCTATTTTAAAGTAGATAATACTAATGCTTCGGCAGCGCCCATGGTAGATTCTTCCATTTCCTTCTCTGCGGGTGCTATTTATTCTACCACCGGCGACCTGTATCGCTGGCATAAAGCACTTGAAGCCAATATGATCTTATCCAAAGCCCAACAGGAAAAAGCCTATACCCCTGTAAGAAATAATTATGGATATGGCTGGACTATAGACAGCGTGGATGGCAAACGAAGAGTGGGCCATGGTGGCGGTATCCACGGATTTATAACCAATATTTCCCGTGTGCCTGAAGATGATGTATGCATTGTATTGCTGAGTAATGCATCCAACGAAGCCATTGGAGAAATTACCAAAACTATATTCGATGCATTGTATAATAAACCTTATGAACTGCCCAAAGAAAGAGTGGTAATAAAAGTTGCGGAAGAAACATTGAAACAATACCTTGGTGAGTACGAAATAAGGCCCAACCTGCATGTAGTAATGAGTATAAAAAATGGCGAACTGGTTGCAGCCCCAACAGGGCAACCCGAATCCATCATTCATGCAGAAAAGGAAGATTTTTTCTTTGTTAAAGAACAGGATATTCAAATTGAGTTTACCCGGAATGATAAAAAAGAAGTGGCCGGTTTTATACTGCACCAGGGTGGTGCGAATGTGCCTTGTAAGAAGATAAAATAATTTGCAGTCGCCACTTAGATACAGAAATTACTTCTACTTCTCAGTTGAAGTAGGGATTTTTGTTAGGTGCATTTGTTTTCCATTGCATCATCCTTGCCCAGTTTATCCAATTTTAATGGGGACCTGGCTGAAAGCCATACGATTGGCCGTTTCTTTTTAGCAGATTTTGGTAAGGAGTCCTCAATCATGGAAAATATTTTTGGTTAAATATTTTCGCCGCTGCCATTAATAATATTTGCTTTTAGTTATATCTTTTTTATAAGGGTAAATATTTAACAGTACCATTTGCTGTGTTCAAGTGATAAGTGCAATTTTTGCTTTTAGTAAATGTACCTCTTAGGCTGTGTTGTTAATCCTTGTTCATGAGGCATCCATAATAAAAGTTACCCGATGGTATACATTACAAATGGGCGACCGCCGCTGCGGACAAGTCGCAACCATATCGCTATGAATGCTTCGACTGCGCTCAATAAAATTGCCCGGACAAATAAATTTATAAATTAAACTCTATCACTACAATCCAATCGCATATTTGTTTTTCACCGTAATACCTTCCCAATCGTCGGTACGAAATGGAGCCGCTGGAAATAGTTCTTTATTAAACAGGTTGCCTTCTGAGGCATCGTTGGCCCAGTTATACCGAACGGCTACTGGTTGGGTAATACCATCGGCGTGAACAATTATTTTATCGCCTTCCACCATGGCTTTGGCGTAGTGAAATTGCTTGTCGGCACCGGCAATTTCAAAGCCTTTTATGTAACCGTATTTATCTTTTACCAGTAAGCCACTGCCCGTGTGCGTAAACGTTAGTATTACTTTATTACCATCTGCTTTCATAGATTGATATGTTGGGCCGGTGTACTCAGCCGCCTTCTCGTACACATCATGCAAGGCAATATTGGCGAGCCTTTTGCCCACATCCTGTTTGTTTTTGGGGTGTATGTCTGCCGGGTTACCAATGTCGGTTATTACCGCCATACCAGTGTTAGGTAGTGTTAGTGTCATAGCCTGGGCTTCTCTTAATTCCGCCCAGTCACTGCCGTTTTTACTGTTGGCTTCAGCAGAACCAAAAGTAGATAACTGCACAAATAAAAAGGGGAAGTCGCCTTGTTTAAAATGCTGGCGCCAGTCGCTGATCATTAAAGGAAAAGCAGTGCGGTACTGGTAGGCACGGCCTGCATTTGTTTCGCCCTGGTACCAGATAGCGCCTTTGATTGAATATTGAATAAGCGGATACAACATGGAGTTGAACAACAGGCTGGGGTAGTCGTTGGGGCCAACCGATGTAGCGGATTGAGGTACAGCAGCAACCCTAAAAGTCCAGTCACCTGCCAGGTATTGTTTGTTATTGCCAATGGTTAAGATCATGTCTGCCGCATCGCCATAAATGCCACCACCACCACCTGTGTCGCCAACTTTTACAGCGATGGTATTTTTACCGGCCTTTAAAATGCCAGCGGCAATTGTATATTTTCTTGAGGAGTTATATCCCTGGGTGCTGCCTACTTTTATGCCGTTCAAAAAGGTCTCATCATTGTCATCAATCATAGTCAGGTTAAGCGTGGCTGCCTTGCCTGCATCGGCATCTGGGACAGTGATGGTTTTTCTAAACCATACTGTGCCATCAAGATCAGGCAGGCCCTGACTTTCCCATAGGCCGGGTAATTTCATCATTGGCCATTTACTGTCGTCAAAATCGCTATTTTTCCAGTCGGAAGTGTTGGCGTTATTTTCAAAACTGCCTTGTAGTTTTTGTATGTTTTTTAAGGCGGTTTCGGCACGCTCTTTCAGCAGTTTGTCTATGTCACTATTTTTCATTGCATCAGCTATATATTTTAATTCCGGGCTTTGTTCTAATGCCTTTTTACTGGTCCATGTTTCTGACATGGTGCCACCCCAGGAAGTGTTGATGAGCCCGATGGGTACTTTTAGCTTGTTGTATAATTCCCTTGCAAAAAAATAAGCCGTGGCAGAAAAATCACCTGCAGTAGCGGGGCTGCAAACTTTCCAGTCGCCTCCGGTAACGTCATCTTTTAATGTAGTGCTAATGGTATTAGGCACTTTAAAATGCCTAATCTGCGGATAGTTGGCGGTAGTTATTTCCTGCTGGTAATTATTTATTTTGCCCCAGCCTTCAATGGGCATTTCCATATTGCTCTGGCCGCTGCAGATCCAGACTTCACCAACTAATATATTTTGAAGGGTTAACTGGTTTTTTCCTTTCATTGATAATGTAAACGGGCCTCCTTCTTTTTCTGGTGATAACATCAACTGCCACTTGCCATCTTTGCCGGCCTTGGTACTTTTTGTTTGTCCGTTAAATTGTACGGTCACTTTTTCACCCGCTGCTGCAAAGCCCCAAATGCTGATGGGCTTGTTGCGTTGCAGCACCATATTATCGCCAAATATTTTTGGCAGGGTTATGTTGGCAAAGGTGTTTGCAATAAAAAGGATTGCGGCAAAGAGAGCGATAGTTTTTTTCATGTTGACAAGTTATTGTATGCGTTATTTTTTGCTTTGCTAAAATAGGTAAAAAGAAGGTAGCAGAATTATATGGTTACAATATTTTGATGTGCCGGGGTTTATTTCTATTTTTCACCATGTTTTTAAGTAATTGTTTTACCTATTGCAAACGAAAGCCCGAAGGGCTTTAATATGAATAACGACTGGTGCAGCTGGTGGTTATTCACTGCAATCGATGGAAGCAAAGTTCTAACCCTGAAAGGGTTGAATGTAATAAGCCTGCAATGAAGCACTGATAGGATTAGAATAGTAGCAGAATATGGTTACAATATTTTGATGAGTGGGGGTTTATTTCTATTTTTCACCAGGTTTTAAGTAATTGTTTTACCTATTGCAAACGAAAGCCCGAAGGGCTTTAATATGAATAACCACCGGTGCAGCCGGTGGTTACCACAGCAATCTATGGAAGCGAAGTACAAACCCTGAAAAGAGTTGAATGTAATAAAGCTGCAATGAAGCACTGATAGGATTAAAATATAGGTCTGATCTTCAAACATATTTTTATAACCAGTTAAATACTTTCCTGGATGAGCACTTATCGTCAGATTTATTACCGGCATTTTGAGATTAAAGCTCATTCAATATTCTGCCACCAGCCAGTTGAAGATACAGGGTTTTGCAAGTCAACCGCTTCGCCAATCATAGGTGTAATGATCTCCATATTTTTTTTGGTAGCTTCTGCTGTAACCCTTGTCACAGGCTCATCCCAGGCGTGCAGGGATAAAGAGAATTTAGCCCAATGTACGGGAAGCAATTTTTTTGTTTGCAGGTCAATGCCTGCCTGCACTACTTCTTCCGGCATCATGTGGATGTATTTCCAGTAAGGGTTGTATTGGCCGCATTCTAGTATTGCCAGATCAAAAGGCCCGTAGGTATTGCCGATGGTTTTAAAATGGGTATCGTAACCGGAATCACCACCAATAAATATCTTCATGGAAGGAGTAATTAATACAAATGACATCCACAAAGCCAGGTTTCTTTTTAGTCCACGGCCAGAAAAATGCCTGCCCGGTGTGGTGATCACTGTAAAGCCATTGTCTAATTGTATGGTTTCGTTCCAATCCTTTTCTATGATCTTATTCAGATCAAATCCCCAATGTTCCAGGTGGGCTCCGGTGCCTAATCCAGTAATGATTGTTTTAATCTTCGGCTTTAATTTTAATAAGGTTGTATAATCCATGTGGTCCCAATGGTCGTGTGTGATGAACAGGTAATCAATAGCAGGAAAATCATCTGCTGTATACACATCACTTCCCTTATAACTGGTGGTAGTAAACCGAAGGGGGGAGGCACTGCCACTTAAAACCGGATCAATCAAAATTGATTTTCCATCTACCTGCATAAAATAAGAGGAGTGGCCAAACCAGGTAAATACATTTTGGTTGGGTGCAAGGTTTAATAAATTGTTTTTTTGCGAAGGCAGGGTAGTAGCTGGTTTGCTCCTTTTGCTTTTGCCAAAAAAGAATTCTTTCATCACCGTAAAATAGCCAACACCATCTGCCAGGTCAGGGGTATGACTTAAGTTTTGAAATTGCCCGTTTTTATAATTGGGTGATTGTTTAATTTTTTCAAGGCGTTCGCCAGTAGATTTTTTTCCGAATTTTGGTTGTTGTAAAAAAATATACACAGTACCAATAAGTACAAATACAATTGCTGCGAATAGGAGCATAAGGTTAATTATTTTCAGTTAATGCAATAGAAAAAAGTTTTTATGCTATGACGTACCAACTAAAGTAAAACTTTAAAGTTGCTTATTTATTTTGAAGAGATTTCTTTTATGGAGTTAGTTCTTTATCAATGGCTTTTAACTTGAACTTTTATACGCAGGCTTTTTATAATGCCGCAGCAATTTTTTTTACCGGCACATCCCTGTCAAATGCTTTTACAAATTTTCCGTATTTGTTATACAAAAAAATAGCCGGCACAGAAGGGATGACAAAGAAATTGCCTATTATATAGCGATAGTCCATGCCCATTATTATGTTGGGATATCTGGCAATTTTAAACTCTTTATAAAACCGGCTGACATAATTATAACCGAGGTTAGATATCATCAAAATCTGGACGTTCTTAAACAACTTATTATTGGCCATAATTTCTTTTATCCTCACCTGGCAATGTTCACAATCCGGACTGAATATCATTATCATAACAGCCTTATTTTTTTGAAGATTGGCCTTTTCAAATCGGCTGCTATCGGGTGCTTTAATAATACTAAAGGGCGGAAGCTCTGGTTGCTTCGCCGTCATCAATGAGTTATTAGTTTGCCCTGTAACAAGGTGTCCGGATAAACAAAAAAGGATATATAAAATGATTTTATTCAATGGTATTAATTTTAATAAAGCTAAGAGAAATATGTTGTAATAATCCGTTAATTGCCTTTTCCGCAAAATAGGATAATTTATTTATCAGGCCTTATATTTTTAACCACTAATAAATTATTTTATTTTCTTACTCTACAAAATTACAGGTGATTTTCAAAACCGCTCTAAAAAAGAGATGAAAGAAATCTTTATACATCGTATCCCGCTACCTTCTTACAATTATTTGTTTTTTAATTCAAAGGATTTATATTTTAAAATAATTATCGTCATTTTACAATCAACCCTTAATTTTGAGTACCAAAGGAAATGGTGTCTTCCTACTCAACCGCCCTGATAGCTATCGGGACTAATGGCGCCTACAAATGGTAAATATTTTTTTACGGGTAAACTATTTGTAGGATGAACAACGCAAAAAATTTTCAGCAGCAAATTAATATCGCTAAACAATTACTTCGGTGGACAGTAATTATTTTTCCGGTTTCCATTTCAATTGGTTTGCTGGTAGCTTTTTTTTTATGGTTGCTGGATAATGCTACAGCAATGCGCTGGCAACACCTGTGGCTTGTCTTTTTATTGCCGGTGGCGGGTATTTTAATTGCTTGGCTGTACAACACATTTGGTAAAAATAGCCAGGCAGGTAATAACTTAATTATTGATGAGATACACCAGCCAGGTGGCGGCGTTCCGGCGCAAATGACACCACTCATTTTATTCACCACTGTGTTGACACATTTATTTGGAGGCTCGGCAGGCAGGGAAGGTACGGCTGTACAAATGGGTGGCAGCATGGCTTCGCAGTTTGCACGTTGGTTTAAATTACCGCAACAGGACAAACAAATTTTATTGATGTGTGGCATGTCGGCAGGCTTTGCGGCGGTATTTGGTACACCGGTAGCGGGAACTATTTTTGCATTGGAAGTGTTATACATAGGCCGCATGAAATACGATGCCCTTATTCCCTGTTTAATTAGCGGAATCATTGCACATATAACCTGTGTATCCTGCAGTATAAAACATACGCAATACACCATTGCATACACCGGTAGCAGTGACTCCTTTTTTCCACACATTTCTTTCGACCTTATTTTATTGTTGAAGGTGATTGTTGCCGGAGTACTGTTTGGCTTTGCCGGTTTTTTCTTTGCACAACTTTCTGATTTTATAAAAAATAAAGCTAACCAACTGATTAAAATAAAATGGCTGATACCTGTTACAGGAGCTGTATTAATTGTAAGCATTAGTTATCTGCTCGGTACGTTTGATTATTTGGGGCTGGGTGTTACCAATCCCAATCCTAATGGTATCAGTATCCTTTCTGCATTTCATACAGGCGGTGCCGGTTATTTTAGCTGGTTCTGGAAACTTGTATTAACCGCCATCACTTTAGGCATGGGGTTTAAAGGTGGCGAGGTAACGCCGCTATTTTTTATTGGCGCAACGTTGGGAAATGTACTGGCTGTCATGAGTGGTGCCCCGGTAGATCTGTTGGCAGGCCTGGGTTTTATTGCGGTATTTGCCGCAGCAACCAACACCCCATTAGCATGTACTTTAATGGGTATCGAATTGTTTGGGTCAGAAAATATAATCTATTATGCAGTAGCCTGTTTTACCGCTTATTATTTCAGTGGCCATTCTGGTATTTATAAATCTCAGGGGCTGGCAGTTTCTAAATTTCACATTGATAAAAGTTAACTCGAAACGAGAGTTGTTCGGCATAAAAAAAGTGCCTCAAAGCAGGCACTATTTCTATCAATCTTTTATAAAATATTTGCTGGTTTTTTATAAGCCAGGTGTCAAAACTACTTGTTCATATTTACGGGATAAGGGCCACCTTCTCCGCCATATCTGGAATATCGACAGCTTTATACTCACCAGCATCCAATTTTTTCTTGGTCGCTTCAAAGGCATTAAGTGTTATTTCAATATCCTCATCCGTATGCACAGCAGTAGGTATCAGCCGATAAATAATATCTCCTTTTGGAATAACAGGATATACAACGATAGAACAAAAAATATGATAATTTTCCCTAAGGTCCATCACCATTTGTGTGGCCTCAGGCACGTCACCTTTCATAAACACAGGTGTTACCGGGCTGTTAGTGTCGCCAATATCAAAACCACGTTCTTTTAACCCGTTTTGTAAAAGGGCTACATTATTCCAAAGCCTGCTTCTAAGTTCAGGCATCGTTTTCACCATTTCCATTCTTGTCAGCATCCCTTCCACAATCATCAGGGGTAAACTTTTGGCAAAAATCTGCGAGCGGGTATTGTAGCGTAAATATTTCAACACAGCTTTTGATCCGCTAATGAAAGCACCGATGCTGCCCATGCTTTTTACAAAAGTGCTGAAGTAGAGATCAATACCATCCTGGCAACCCTGCGCTTCATCTGCACCGGCACCCGTTGGTCCCATGTACCCAAAACCATGTGCATCATCTATTAAAATCCTAAACTCATATTGTTTTTTTAAAGCCACAATTTCTTTTAAAATGCCCTGCTCGCCATCCATGCCAAACACCCCTTCTGTAATTACCAAAATACCACCACCTTGTTTGGTGGCCAATTCAGTTGCCCGTTGCAATTGTTTTTCACAATCTTCAATATCATTGTGTTTAAAAGCATATCTGTGCCCCATGTGAAGCCGCACCCCATCTACAATACAGGCATGTGCTTCTGCATCATAAACAATCACATCACGGCGGTTTACCAATGCATCTATACAACTCATAATACCCTGGTAGCCAAAATTTAGCAGCATGGTATCTTCCCGGTTCACAAACTGGCTAATCACTTTTTCCAGCGCTTCATGCATGTCCGTGTTGCCACTCATCATCCTTGCACCCATCGGGTTGCCCATGCCATATTTCGCAGCAGCTTCTGCATCTACTTTTCTTACTGCAGGGTCGTTCACCAAACCCAGGTAATTATTTAAACTCCACACAATCATTTCTTTGCCCCTGAACTGCATCCTTGGCCCCAGCTCACCTTCTAATTTTGGAAACGCAAAGTAGCCATGTGCCCTGTCCATATGCTGGCCGATCGGGCCACCATCTTTTACTAATTTTTCAAAAACATCTGCCATAATAAAGCTATAGTTTAAAATTTGTTGTCCGGGCTAAGAAGCTACATGGAACTTCATTGGCGTCGCACTCTTGTACAATTTACCAATGTGGATCATTGGCTTTCTAACCGTGATACCATCACATCAAATGTTACAAGTATTCTAATCAATTTAGTGTGGCTGCAAATTTAAGGCTTTGCCACCAAAAATATATAACGTTGGTATAACACCGGCATACAGGCAAATTCCACCGGTTACAAACTATATTTGTAAAAAAAAATCTATGATTCGAAAATCATTTATTCTTTACTCTTTATTATTAACAATAGGTTTTGGAATAATGGCACAATCCACAAAAAAGCCTGCTGCAAAAACAGTTATCCAGCAAGAAATGTTACCCGCAAAAGAAGTAACCACCGTTACCCCACATCAAGCGGCAAAACCAAAACTGGTAGTGGGTATTGTAATTGATCAAATGCGATGGGATTATTTATACCGCTTCAATCAACTCTATAGTGCTAATGGTTTTAAGCGACTGTTAAGCGAAGGATTTACTTGCGAAAATACTTTTATACCGTACACACCTACGTACACAGCTCCAGGCCATACCTGCATCTACACAGGAAGTGTACCCGCCATACATGGCATTGTAGGTAACAACTGGTATGATAGATCACTGAATAAAGTCGTGTACTGTACCGATGATTCAACCGTTGCTACAGTGGGTAATAACAGTGATGCCGGCAAAATGAGCCCCCAAAATATGTGGGCAACAACCATTACCGATGAACTTCGGTTAAGCAATAATTTTAAAAGCAAAGTAATTGGTATTGCTTTAAAAGACAGGGGATCTATACTACCGGCAGGGCATAGTGCCAACGCCGCTTACTGGTATGATGATAAAGGTGGCAAATGGATTAGCAGTACGTATTACATGCCCGATATACCGGCATGGGTAAAGGATTTTAACGCAAAAGATGTAGTGGCCACGTATATGAGTAAAGATTGGAACACCTTGTTACCAATTGATAAATACGACCTCAGCACGCCCGATAACGAGCCTTATGAAACCAGCATCTTAGGCGAAACAACCGTAACCTTTCCGCATAAATTATCAGCAACAGGAGCCAGTAAATACAGCTCTTTCAGAACCACTCCTTTTGCCAATACATTTACATTTGATTTTGCAAAACAGGCCATTGAAAATGAAAAATTAGGCAGCAATACAGTGACCGATTTTTTAACCATCAGCATTTCTTCTACCGATTATATTGGTCATAGTTTTGGCCCCAATTCTATTGAAATAGAAGATACCTATTTGAGGCTTGATAAAGATATTGCTGATTTTTTGCAGTGGCTCGATCAGCAATTAGGTAAAGGAAATTACCTCACTTTTTTAACTGCCGATCATGGAGTTGCCCATGTGCCGGCTTTTTTAGCCGAACATAAAATACCCGGCGGTACGTTCAGTGATGCTGATTTTACCAAAGAGATCAATCAAACTATTGAAACAAAATTTGGTATAAAAAATATTGTCCAGTCCATACAAAATTACCAGGTATATTTAAATTTAGGGGAGATAGAAAAACAGGGAAAAGACAAGGCTGCCATTGTAAAAAGTGTAATTGATTTATTAAAACAAAAACCGTATATCGTTAATGTATTTGAGACCGATAAAATAATGCAGGCCACCCTTGCAGAACCACAAAAGAAAATGATGACCAATGGTTACAACCCCAAACGTAGCGGCGATGTTCAGTTTACTTTTAAGCCCGGTTATTTTGACGGCGGTACTAAAGGCACCACCCATGGTTTATGGAACCCATACGATGCACATATTCCTTTATTGTTTTTTGGCTGGAAAGTACAACCCGGTAAAACAAACCGTGAAACATATATGACAGATATTTCGGCCACAGTAGCGGCTATGCTGCAGATACAGATGCCCAGCGGTTGCGTAGGCAAAGTGATCACTGAAGTAACAAAATAACGCATGGAGTCCCGGTCGGACGGCACGTCAGACCGGGGACGGTAGTAAAGGAAAGGTCACCTTGTTTCAATAAATCAAATAGAAAATACATGTCACAACAATTTGATTTACTCATCAACAGTTTTATAGATAACAATGTAGGGATAGCCGACAATTTTTTATCCAAAAATTTATCAGATAACCTGCAACAAAATATTAAGCAGTTACAACAGGAAGGAAAGATGAAATATGCAGGTATAGGCAATGATTCAATTGCTGATGCTACACAGCAAATGCGTGGTGATAAAATATTCTGGCTTGATAAAAAAAATAACAACGTTAACGAACAGGAGTTTTTGGATAAGGTAGAAGATTTTATTGACCATTTAAATAAGACTTGTTACACAGGTATTAATGATTACGAATTTCATTATGCAGTGTATGAAGAGGGGCGTGCATACAAGAAACACAAGGACCAGTTTAAAACCGATAACAACCGAAAGTATTCATTGATCTGTTATTTAAATGACGATTGGGTAGCAGCCCATGGCGGGCAATTGGTGATCTATCAAAATGATACGGCACAAACCATTTTGCCCAATGCACAAAAAGCAGTGTTTTTTAAAAGCGATGAAATGGAACATGAAGTATTATTGGCACACCGGCCCCGGATGAGTATTACAGGGTGGTTAAAGCGGGTATGATGTTATATCCTATAAACAGGCATCCCTCAGCATCTTCATATACTCCACACCTTTTTCACGGGCAAAATTAATATTGTTATCGGGGATTTTTTCAGGGTCAGCATAACGTTCCAGTGCCTGGTCTATTTGCGCTTCTCTTAATAAATGTAACATGGGGTATACACTCCTGTTAGTATAATTAGCCGCATCATTAACAGGTGCGCCACCAAAAATATATTGTGGGTGAAAACTTGCCACCTGGTAAATGCCTTCGTAATTATTGTCAATCAATAAGTCTTCTGCATCAGCCAGCAAATCCAAAAAATCATCAAATTGGATAAAGCCCTCTGGCAAAATCAGCAAAGTGGTAACTATATCCTCGTCTTCATTTAACCGGGTACATTCCTGTAAAAATGCCTGTAAACATGTTGCTTTATCTGTGCTGTTTTCTACATGATAATATACTGTTTGCTGTTTTATTTCTTTTGCGGCAAACGGGCAAAAGTTACAGCCAATCACCACTTTTGTGATCCACTTTTTTGTTTGTGCTATTATTTGATCGTTTGTTTTCATTGTAATAAGTAGCCATAAGCGTACATAAAAAATCCCTCACACAAAGTGAAGGATGTAATTTTTTATCGGGGGTTAAATTGATCAATAATCTCTGTTGTAACCGCCGCCGCTGCCGCCGCTTCTGTTGCCACCGCCACCGCTTCCGCCGTAACCGCCGCTGCCACCACTTCTTCCACCGCCACCGCTTCCGCCGTAACCGCCGCTGCCACCACTTTTCTTGTAGCCGCCACCGCCGCCACTACCACCGCCGAAGCTGCGTTTTTTAAATCCGCCGCCACCTTCACCTTCTGTACGAGGCTGAGATTCGTTAACGATTAATTTGCGGCCTTGTATTTCGCTTTCGTTTAAACTGGCAATAGCAGTCTTTGCTGCTTCTGCATCGTCCATTTCAACAAAACCAAAACCTTTGCTGCGGCCGTTCATTTTGTCTTTTAAAATTTTAGCACTTGTAACGGTACCAAATTGAGTGAAGAGACTGCTTAGATCTTCATCGGTCATTGTCCAACTGAGA
>JANYFT010000427.1 GCA_025359625.1 Ferruginibacter sp. | reverse complement strand
GTAACCATGAACCTGGCTACCATCTTTAAATTAAGAGGAATAAATTTTACCATCAGTGCAGCTTGTGCAAGTGGCTCTCATGCTATTGGCCTTGGTTATCATTTTATAAAAACTGGCTTGCAGGATTGCATCGTTTGTGGCGGGGCACAGGAAATAAATCATTTAGCGATGGGCGCTTTTGATGCATTATCCGCCTTTTCCATTCATGAAGCCAACCCGGCAAAAGCATCCCGCCCCTTTGACCGGGACCGGGATGGGTTAATCCCCAGCGGTGGTGCAGCTACGGTTATATTAGAAAGCCTTGAGTCAGCCCAAAAGCGTGGTGCTACCATTTTAGGGGAAGTTGTAGGATATGGTTTTTCATCCAATGGCGCCCATATTTCCAACCCAACGGTAGATGGCCCGGTAAGATCTTTACACAGGGCGTTGAAAGATGCAGGATTACAGTCGGCCGAAATTGATTATATCAATGCCCACGCTACTTCTACACCAGCTGGCGACAGCAGTGAAGCAAAGGCGATAGACCAGGTTTTTGGCATGCATAAACCATTGGTAAGTTCTACCAAATCTATGACCGGGCATGAATGCTGGATGGCGGGAGCCAGTGAAATTGTTTACTCAATGCTGATGATGCAACATTCCTTTGTGGCTCCCAATATAAATTTTGAAAACCCCGACGAGGATTCTGCAAAATTGAATATTGCAAAAAGTACCATTGAAAAAGATATATTTGTATTTTTGTCTAACTCCTTTGGATTTGGAGGAACTAACTCGTCTCTTATCATTAGAAAAATACCTTAACGATACCTCTTATGGAAAATAAAGAAATCATTGATAGAATACACTCCTTTCTGATTGAAGAATTTGAAGTGGAACCGGAAAAAATTTTACCTGAAGCCAATTTGAAAGAAACGCTAGGGTTAGATAGCCTGGATTATATTGATCTTGTGGTAGTAATTGAAAGCAATTTCGCATTCAAGGTAAAGCCCGAAGACTTTACACACATTGCTACCCTGCAGGATTTTTACGATTACGTAATTTCAAAAGTCAATTCAAAAGAATTAGCATAATGTCTCTATGGCAGGGGAAATCTAAAGGAAATAAGGCCGGTTACCAGTTTTTTGTATGGGTTTTAAAAAAATTTGGCGTGCTCCCGGCATACTTCCTGCTTAGATTTGTTGTGTTATATTTTTTTTTATTTTCCTATCAATCATCCCGACAAATTTATGCACTCTACCGAAATAAATTAGGGTACAGCCGCTTTGCAGCTATCTTAAAATTGTATAAAAATTACTATCTGTTGGGCCAAAGCATCATTGATAAAGTGGTTGTGATGGCTGGTATCAGTAACAAGTTTACTTATAATTTTGATGGAGAAGAAAATTTAAGGGCAATAGGCTCCCTGCAAAAAGGTGGAATATTATTGAGTGCACATATTGGCAATTGGGATATTGCGGGGCACCTTTTAAAACGCTTGGATACCAAAATTCATATCGTTATGTTTGATGGGGAACATCAACAAATAAAGGAATATCTTGCTGCTGTAACAGGAAAGAAAAGTATAAATATTATTTTTATTAAAAACGATTTGTCGCATATTTACGAAATAAGCGAAGCCTTTAAAAACAATGAATTGATTTGTATGCATGCAGATCGTTTTTTGGAGGGCAACAAAACACTTTCAACAAATTTTTTAGGTAAAAATGCTAGGTTTCCAATGGGGCCTTTTGTGCTTGCGGCCACGTTTAAAGTGCCTGTTTCTTTTGTTTTTGCAGTAAAAGAAAACCACCTGCATTATCATTTTTTTGCAGGCAAAATAAAAAACTATGATCACTTGCAAAAAGGAGTTGTTATGCAGGAGATGCTGAATGATTTTGCAAATGAAATGGAAGTGAAGGTTAAAAAATATCCGGAGCAGTGGTTTAATTATTATAATTTTTGGAATTGATATGGCAAACAGTACAACCAGCATATTATCTTACATTCCACAAAGAGCACCCTTTGTTATGGTGGATGAAATACTATATTCCGCCGAAACAATTACCAGGTCCAGATTTTTGGTAAATGACGATAACATTTTTGTTGAAAATGGGTATTTTAAAGAACCGGGACTGGTGGAAAATATTGCACAAACAGCCGCCGCAAGGGCAGGCTATATTGCACACACCTGCAACAAACCGGTTATGGTAGGATATATTGGCGCCATTAAAAACCTGGCGATATTTTTTTTCCCGAAAACCGGCGATGAATTAATAACTGAAATTATTATTGAAAATCAAATTTTTGATGTAACATTAATATCAGGAAAAATTATTTGTAACAACAAAGTTGCAGCACATTGCGAAATGAAGATATTTATTAATCAAAATAAAAAACCATCATTATGAAGCGTATCAACAAATTAAGCTGGCTTGTTACCATTGTATTATTTTGCGGTATTACCACTTCCACTTTTTCACAAACTTTAAAAGATGTTTTTTCCAACAGTGGGTCACCCATTGTTTATTTAGGGATAGACTTTAGCAAAGCCAGGTTGCTGGATAATGGTGATCCTAACGAGATCAAAAACAGGCTGTACGCAAGCATTAACCAGTTAATTGTGAATGAACCTAAAAAATTTGATCTGAAAGGGGCTTTTCGTAAAGACAATATAGACTACGATTTTGCGGCTGTGAACAAGAGTAACGCAGCGGTCAATATAAATGAGATTATATCTACTAACTCGGCAGATTTTAACCGTTTTAAAGAAGCGGATATTACCAACATGGTGAAGAATTTAGACCTTTCAGGAAAAACCGGGATTGGTTTATTATTTGTGATGGAATCAATGCGTAAAATGGATAAAAAAGGAGATGCCGCTATTTGGGTAACACTGGTTGATATGAAAACAAAAAAGGTATTGATGACAGAGCGGATGATAAGTAAAGGGAAAATGGCGATTGGTTTTCGCAATTATTGGGCTTCTACAATAAAGAGCCTGTTAGATGAAATACAGGATGAAAAATACAAAGAGTGGCAGGGGAAATACGGCAAGTGATACAAATGAATTTATGAACATGGAATTGAAGAGCAGGACAAAAGTACAGGTTCGTTTTAATGAAGCAGATCCGCTGGGCATTGTTTGGCACGGGCATTACATCCGGTACTTTGAAGACGGAAGGGAAGCCTTTGGAAACATACATGGCTTGGGTTATCTTGAAGTGTATAAACAAGGGTTTGTAATTCCAATTGTAAGTGTGCATTGCGACTTTAAGCGGTCTTTGCGATATGGGGACAGTGTGATAGTGGAAACAAAATATATACCCTGCGAAGCAGCAAAAATGAAATTTAGTTACCGTCTATTTAATGCTGCAACTAATGAATTGGTAGCAACAGGTGCTTCTGTGCAGGTTTTTTTAGAAAAGGAAACATCCACACTTCAATTAACTAACCCACCGTTTTTTGAAGACTGGAAAAAGAGGCATGACCTGGCTTAATAAAAAAAAATGAAAGATGTTTTTATAGCTTCAGATAATATTTTATCTCCAATAGGTTTAACGGCTACCGGTAATTTCGTGCAACTTACAGCATTGGTTTCTGGTATAAAATTGCAAGAGGATGATTCCCTGTCAGCCAGTCCTTTTTATGCTTCTTTATTTAACGGGGATGAATTTTTTTTAAATAAATCCGCTGATCAAACCTATACAAAATTTGAAAAATTACTGATCGCCTCAATAACTGATGCCTTACAAAAAGATAGTAGTATTAACGCCGGAGATAAAAAAACGATACTCATCATTTCTTCAACAAAAGGAAATATAAGCCTCCTTGAAACAGAAGCCTATAGCAGGGAATTAGAAAATAGGATTGCACTTAATACTTCGGCAAAACTAGTGGCTGAATATTTTCATTTTGCTAACAAGCCTATCGTAATTTCAAATGCCTGCATATCTGGTTTAGTGGCCATTATTACCGGCATGCGCCTGATTCAATCGGGACAATATGACAATGCAGTAATTGCAGGCGCCGATGTTATTTCAAAATTTATCTTATCTGGCTTTCAATCTTTTCAGGCTATCAGCAGCGATAAATGCAAGCCATTTGATGCAGCGAGAAACGGTATAAATTTAGGAGAGGGCGCAGGCACTATCATCCTTAGTTCCAATAAAAAATATGCAGGTGAAATAAGAATTGCAGGCGGTTCAATCAGCAATGATGCCAACCATATTTCTGGCCCGTCCAGAACAGGGGAAGAACTGAATTTTGCCATCAGCAAAGCAATGAAGGATGCCTATGTTGCTGCAACAGATATTGGTTTTATTTCGGCACACGGCACTGCTACTCTTTTTAACGATGAGATGGAAGCCAATGCTATTACACTGGCTAACCTGCAACATGTTCCGGTAAACAGTCTTAAGGGTTACTTTGGCCACACATTGGGCGCTGCTGGTATTATTGAATCTATTATTTCAGCTTATTCATTACAACAAAACATGGTTTTACCAACCCTTGGATTTGAAACCCCGGGGGTAACAAAGCCAATAAATGTTTGCAGGTCGGTATATAAATCCACTTTAAAAAATTGCTTAAAAACGGCCTCTGGTTTTGGAGGCTGTAATGCTTCAATAGTAATAAGCAAACAATAATTTTTAAGTAAGCAAAATTAAAAATATTTTTTAGATGAATTTTTTCAGCAAGGATAATAAATCAGCACTTGAGGCAAAAGAGGCAGCCCAGTGGATCGCTTTTGGCCCGGTTATTTTTCAGGCAGCAAGGGTTCTTAGAAACACGGGGATTTTGGAGATTATAGAAGCGGCTGGTTCAGCCGGTATAGCAATTAATTCAATCGCTGAAAAAACAAAGCTGCCAGTATATGGTGTAAGGGTTTTGCTTGAGTCAGGATTAAGCCTGGGCCTTGTTCTTATAAACGACAAAAAATATACACTGGGAAAAACAGGACATTTTATTTTACACGATCCGCTAACAATAACCAATATGGATTTTGTTCAGGATGTAAACTACAAAGGCCTTTTCTATTTAGAGGAAAGTATCAGGACAGGCAAGCCTGCAGGGCTAAAAGAATTTGGAGACTGGCAAACCATTTACGAAGGCTTATCAAAATTGCCGGAGCAGGTGCAAAAAAGCTGGTTTGCCTTTGATCATTTTTTTTCTGATAACGCTTTCCCACTTGTTTTGCCACAGGTATATAAAAATGGAGTAAAAAATATTTTAGATATTGGTGGCAATACGGGGAAATGGGCCATTGCTTCTACCAGTTATGCACCCGATATTCATATTACCATTATGGATCTGCCCGGCCAGTTAAATGTGGCAAAAGCAAAAATTGAACAGCTTGGTTTAAGTGAAAGGGTTTCTTTTTTACCCGTAAATATTTTAGATGAAAACGAAAAATTTCCCAAAGGGTTTGATGTGATCTGGATGAGCCAGTTTTTGGATTGTTTTTCTGAAGCGGAAATTATTTCTATTTTAAAAAGATGTTATGATGCCCTGGATGAAAATGGACAGGTAATAATTTTAGAGCCATTCTGGGACAGGCAAAAATTTGAAATCGCTGCGTTTTGCCTGCAACAGACTTCGCTTTATTTTACCGCCCTTGCCAATGGTACCAGCCAGATGTATAGTGCCGAAACTTTTTTAAAATGTATTGACGAAGCAGGTTTTGATATTGTAGAACAGGTAGACCATATTGGGTTAAGCCAGACTTTATTAAAATGTAAAAAAAGATAATCATAAAAATTAACCGATGAAAACAGAAAAAGTAGATGTGCTTGTAATTGGAGCCGGACCGGCCGGAACAGTTGCAGCTTCTATCATTAACAAAGCCGGGTTTAAAGTAAAGATTGTAGAGAAATTAAAATTTCCCCGGTTTGTAATTGGCGAAAGTTTGTTGCCCCGCTGCATGGAAGCTTTAACAGAAGCTGGCTTTGTAGAAGCGGTAAAAGCAGCCGGTTTTCAGGAAAAATTTGGAGCCAAGTTTGTAAAAAATGGAAAGATTTGCGATTACTTATTTGCCGATCAGTTTACTCCCGGATGGAACTGGACATGGCAGGTACCAAGAGAGGAGTTTGATAAAATTCTTGCTGACACTGTGGAGAAGATGGGTGTGCCTGTTAGTTATGAAACCACGGTAACCGCTATTGAATTTAACGAATCAGATTCAGTAACGACTGTAGAAGATCTGGAAGGAAATAAATCACAAATTGAAGCGAGGTTTATTGTTGATGGAAGCGGCTATGGGCGTGTGATTCCACGCTTGTTCAATCTCGACAAGCCTTCTAATCTTGTTCCCCGTAAAACATTGTTTACGCATGTGGTGGATACAAAACGATCTATGGATGATGAGCCCAATCGAATAACCATTATCGTGCATAAAAAAGGAATATGGGTTTGGGTGATCCCGTTTTCAAACGGAAATACTTCGGTAGGTTTTGTAGGCGACCCCGAATTTTTTAAACAGCAGCAGGGAAATAATGAAGAGCAACTTAGGGCACTGATAGCAACAGAGCCATATTTGAGTGACCGTTTACAAGATGTGAAAATGATCTTTGAGCCGAGGGTACTGGAATCATGGTCTGCCACTTCCTCAACTTTTTATGGTGATGGGTTTGTGCTTACAGGCAATGTAACAGAATTTTTGGATCCTGTTTTTTCATCCGGCGTTACGCTTGCAACAGTATCCAGCCAAATGGCTGCACATTTGGTTATTCGCACATTGAATGGAGAAAATATAGACTGGCAAAAAGAATACACGGAACCAATGATGCAGGGTGTAGATACTTTTCGTTCGTACGTAATGGCATGGTACGAGGGTACGCTGGATACCATTTTCTTTGCCGATAACCAGGTGCCAAATATTAAAAGTATGATATGCTCCGTATTGGCAGGGTATGTTTGGGATACCAGTAACCCGTATGTAAAAGACCATAAAACAGCTTTGCAAAAATTGGCACGCACTATAGATCTTAGAGATTCCCTGATTAAGTAATCAATGTCCTTTACTTAAGCTTTGGTTAGTCATTCATTAACCGCCGACGGGGCTTTTAGCCGCCGTCGGGGTTAGTCCAACCCCGTTAGCGGTTGCAAACCCTGATGACGGTTATCCCTGAGTAAACGACATTGATTGAGTAATAACCATTTAACCTTTAAAAAATATTGTCAGTAGATAAACATATCAACGCCAGTTGTATTATCAGCAAGGAGGCTGTTTATAAAGATGCCGAAAAAGTATTTGAAAATAAGGAAGCTGCTGTACCGGATTTCCTATCTTCCGTCTATCGTCATCTTGATATAAAGTATCCTAAGTTTTACAAAATGGATAACCTGAGTAGACTGGGCTGGCTGGCTGCTGAGATTTTATTAAAAGATAATTTTAACGCAGGTAAATATAAAGCGGAAGAGATAGGCGTTGTTCTTGCAAATACCAGCAGCAGTTTAGATACCGACATTAAATATTATGAAACAGCAAAAGACATTGCCAGTCCGGCATTATTTGTTTATACATTACCCAATATTGTAATTGGCGAAATTTGTATCCGGCATCATTTTAAAGGAGAGAATGCTTTTTTTATATGTGAGCAATTTGACGGGGAATTTATACAACAATATGTAACTAACCTGATTAATAATAATATCTTGCAGGCTTGTATTTGCGGGTGGGTAGAGTTGTTGAACGAAGAGTATAAAACAGTATTGTTTTTGGTTGAAAAACAAGCCTCAGACCATTCAGTACTTTTTACAAATGAAAATATTAATAAAATTTACGAGTTAGAAAATGGATAAACTAATGTTGGATCTGAAAACACAGATCATTGCCCAATTAAATTTGCAGGATCTAAAGCCGGAAGATATTGCAAACGATCAACCCTTATTTGTAGAAGGCCTTGGATTGGATTCTATCGATGCACTGGAGCTGATTGTTTTATTGCAGCAAAGCTATAAGATTAAATTGTCCAATGCTGATGACGGCCCTAAAGTATTTCGTTCTGTTAGAACGATGGCCGAGTATATAACTGCCCACCAGGCACAGAATGTATAACTAATGAATGACCCTGTTTTTGTTGCCGGCACAGGAATAATTTCGGCTATTGGCAACAATACTGCCGAATGCCTGGATGCCCTTGAAAATAGCCGGGCAGGAATAGACAACATGCAGTACTTCGATTCTGTACACCGCCAAAAAATTCCCGTTGCCGAGGTTAAGCTGGATAATGTTGCACTTGCAAAATTGTCGGGTTTAGCCAATACAAAAAGCCGTACCGCTTTATTAAGTTTGGTTGCTGCAAAAGAAGCGATCAGTAATGCAGGCATCAAAAACATAGCGGCCTTACGTACAGGATTTATTTCTGCCAATTCTGTAGGTGGCATGGATAAAACTGAAAAATTTTTTGCTGAATTTCTTTCCAATAATCAAAGAGGTAAATTACGAGATGTAGTGCATCATGAGTGTGGTAGTATTACCGAACTGGTGGCAGATCAATTAGGAATTAAAGATTATGTTACCACCATCAGCACCGCCTGTTCATCTTCTGCCAATGCTATTTTTTTTGGTGCAAGGCTTATAAAAAATAATATTCTCGATGTGGTGGTTGCAGGCGGCACAGATGCACTCACCAAATTTACGCTCAACGGCTTTAATACATTAATGATATTGGATGAGCAGTTTTGCCAGCCATTTGATGAAAACCGCCGAGGTTTAAATTTGGGTGAAGGAGCTGGTTATATTGTACTGGTATCAGAGAAAGTGGCGGCTTTTTTAAGTAAGAAACCTACCGTTAAATTGAGTGGTTGGTGCAATGCAAATGACGCCTATCACCAGACGGCTTCTTCACCCGATGGCAATGGTTCTTTCTTAGCTATGAGTGGTGCATTAAAAAAAAGCGGCTTGCTGCCTCAAGATATTGATTACATCAATTTGCATGGTACCGGCACACAAAATAATGACATTGCAGAAGGCACTGCTATCAAGAGGTTATTTGATCCGCAGTATCCCAGGATGAGTTCTACCAAAGCATTTACGGGACATACATTAGGAGCAAGCGGGGGAATAGAAGCCGTGTTTTCAATACTGGCAATTCAGCAGGGAATTATTTATCCCAACCTTCGTTTACAAACGCCAATGAAAGAGCTTCCCTTTATGCCTGTAACTGATTTTATAAAAAATACAAACGTGAAGCATGTGCTTTCCAATTCATTTGGTTTTGGAGGAAATTGTTCGTCATTAATTTTTTCTAAATTATAAACTGAATGTATATACGGGCAACTGGAAATATTTCGCCGCAAAAAACTTTTGGCCATCCTCCGTTTCTGTCGGAGCCTGTTGAGTATTCGGGTAACCGGCTGGCTTGTATAGAACCCGATTACAAAGGATTGATTGATGCAAAGCTGATACGACGTATGAGCCGCATTATACGCATGGGCGTAGCCGCAGCAATGGAATGTTTGCAGGAAGCTGGTGTTACAAAACCCGATGCAATCGTTACCGGTACTGCTTATGGTTGTATGGAAGACACTGGTTTATTCTTAACAAGAATGGTAGAGTTTAATGAGGAGTTACTTACCCCAACTGCCTTTATACAATCCACCCACAATACCATTGGCGCCCAAATTGGCCTGCTGCTGCAATGTAATAATTATAACAATGCTTTTGTGCACCGGGGTTTTTCTTTTGAAAGCGCTTTACTGGATGGCATGATGTTGTTGAAAGAAAAAGAAGCAACAAATGTATTGGTAGGAGCCATTGATGAAATCACCAATATTAGCCATGCTATTTTAAACAGAATGGGTTTATATAAACAGGGTCAAGTATCAAACGGGGAACTATTTAAAACGATAGGTATCGGGACAAAAGGAACGATAGCCGGAGAAGGTGCTTCATTTTTTTTACTGGCAAATGAACCGTCTGCTACAGATTATGCAAAATTGGAGGGATTAAAAACTTTTTATAAACCACAGGGAATAGAAGAAATTGAAGCGCATATTTCATCTTTCCTGGCAGCTCAGTCAATAGGTTTAGATGAAATTGATTTGATAATAACCGGTAAAAATGGGGATGCAAAATCAGATGAAATATTTGCCCAGTTACAGCATCGTATTTTTAGTAGAAGTAATCTGGTAAACTATAAAAATTTATGTGGCGAATATCCAACCGCCACCGCCTTTGCTTTGTGGCTGGCAGCTAACATTATTAAATCAGAAACAATGCCAACGGTGCTGGAATATACGGGACCAAAAGAAAAGCCTATCAAACGGATTTTGATTTACGATCACTACCAAAGCGTACATCATTCTTTATTACTTATCTCCGCATGTTAAACTTCAGAAATACAAATATTTTTTTTATAGTGCTGCTTGCTATTTTAATTGGCGTGCATGTAAAATATGGCTTGCCGCTTTATGTTTATCTTTTGGTACTGCTAATTTATTCGCTGATCGTGTTTTATGGTTGTTACTATGTGGGTTCAAATTTTTTTATTAAGATTCTTTGTTCTGCCAAAACCAATCAAAAAGAAATTGCCATTAGTTTTGATGATGGCCCTGTAACAAATTACACACCTGGAATATTGCAATTGCTGAAGCAGGCTAATATTAAAGCTACTTTTTTTTGTATCGGCAACCGTATTGCTGGTAATGAAACAATACTCAATCAAATAAAGGAAGATGGGCATATCATTGGCAACCACAGCTACTCCCATCATTTTTGGTTTGATATGTTTTCTTCTAAAAAAATGATGCATGATTTAAGGCTGATGGATGAGGAATTAAAAAGAGTTACCGGCTTGCAGGCTAAACTATTCAGGCCGCCGTATGGTGTAACCAATCCCAATCTAAAAAAAGCAATTATAGCAGGTAATTATACTCCTGTTGGCTGGAGCGTACGATCAATGGACACGGTAATTAAAGATGAAAAAAAATTACTTGATAAAATTAGCAGTTCATTAAAGCCAGGTGCTGTCTTTCTTTTTCATGACACCAGTGCCACTACTTTAAAGGTATTGCCGGCATTTATTAAAGAAGTTAAAAATAGAGGCTATCATATTGTGCCTTTGGATAAATTACTACATTTGACCCCTTATGCGTAAAATAATTTTTTCAGTATTTGCACTGGTCATTACCTTTTCTGTAAATGCCCAATATGCAGGGTATAGTCCGGTGGCAGACCTTGCAAAATTCAAGGCTGATTTTTCTATTGCTACCCAAAAAGCATTTTCTATAAAAAGCGATTTTGTGCAGGAGAAGAACCTAAGCATGCTTGCTGAAAAAATAATATCCAAAGGTAAGTTTTGGTTTAAAAAAGAAAGCCAGGTGCGGATGGAATACAACCAGCCTTATCAATACCTGATGATAATAAACAAAGACAAGGTTTTTGTAAAGGATGGCCAGAAAGAAAATAAGATATCTACCAAATCAAACAAACTGTTTCAGCAGATAAATAAAATAATGATTGATTGTATGCAGGGAACAGCACTAAATAACCCCGATTTTAAAACAAGGGTATTTGAAAATAAAA
>JANYFT010000425.1 GCA_025359625.1 Ferruginibacter sp. | reverse complement strand
CCACAATCCAATAATATTTTTTTACCATTGTTTAAGGTGAGCAAATGTTTGGAGCCGGTTACTGTTCGTGCAGCTCCATGAAAAGATATTTTCATCGTTAAATTATTTTGAAGATGAAGTTAAGTAAAAGCCATTGTTGTAATTCAAAAATTTAACAACTATCAACAATTATTTTAAAGGAATTAATACTGAAGAATTAAATGCATTTCATGCCTTGCCTTCTTTCATCTTCATTTAAAATGGGGCTGGCTGATAAATCAATAATCCCTTCAGAGCGGAAAGACTATCTGCTGCAATGCTTTTGCATAAATAGAATGAGATAAAACAATACCCATGCATTATGACAGCGGCAGTTAATATTGAATATTGTTATTGAAGTGATATACCTGCGTTAAATACGCATGGTAGATTTTTGTTAAAGCAGGGTTAGTGAATAAAAATGTGAGGATAGTAACCAGCTATCACCTGAACCCAGAAAAAAGAAAAGGATTTAATGCACATTTTTATGTACTTTATTTTAGAAAAAGTTTAAAATGACAAAGCAATGTTTTTGCGATAAACAGGGCATAGATTAATAAAGTAATAAAATCAGGCACGGGTTTATAACGCCGTGCCTGAGATGAAGCGTAGTTATCTGATCTGGCCACGTATCAAACCACTGGGATGATTTACACTATGTACATTAACATACACCGGTTCCTTTTTCACCGTAGTAAATAAAGCATCCGTAAGTGTAAATATTTTGGATGTACCAAAATCTGCAGCATTTCCACAGAGCCCAACAATAACCGGTCCGTTAACACCAGTGGGTCCTGTATGAATGTGTGCTGCAACCACAGTATCACCAGCCTCTAAATTTGTTACGGTAACTTTTGAATATAATTTTTTGTCGTCTGTTAATCTAAGAATTGCCAATCCGATTGCCGTAGTTGTTACCGGCGTTGCTTCATTGGCACCTAATAGCACTACATCCTCGGCCATTTCAATTCCTACATTTAATTGCCCTCTTATCAAGCCTCCAGGCTGCTGAGTTGAGTGAACATTGAAATAGAGTTCGTTTACATCTTCCTTAAGACTATCAATAAAAGTGCTGCGTATATTTTTAATGGTGCCAGTTGCCGTACTACCGGTAAACACCGGATCCAAACCTAACACAACAGGGCCACTGGTAATTACATTGCCGGCATGTATATGTGCAGCAGTGAGTCCATCCCCGGAGGCTAATCCATTTACCGTTATCTGGTAGGCAATTGTATTATCGCTTAATAACCTGATGGTGGCTGTTCCGGTTTCTGTTCTCCCTGCATGCGAAGGAATTTCGTTTTTACCGGATAATGGAACAGTCCATTCTTTTACCACTGAAGGTGTTGTTGCTGGGTCTTTTTTGCAGCTTAAAAAAAATATTGACAGCAAAAAATAAATGGCCATGGTGGCGGGGATTTCCTTTTTCATAAATGAGTGTTTTATTAGTATTCGTATTGAAACAAAAAAAGGTTGGCTATACCTGCTAATTTATGGAAGTATAAAATCAGCTATTACAAAATAATAGCTATTGGAATGGTTAACTATAAAATTTACGCGACATTTTTTTTTATAAAACATTACATTCGGATAGTAGAACATTAAATAATTATTATCTTTAAAAGCTGAATGTAAATTATTGCATTGCTGATTACCATTTTTTGAGACTATTTACCAGCACTTTTTTAGAAAATAAAATTCAATCAAATAAATAATTATGTTTCAGGGCAAAATTAAACAGAGGGAAGAATTTGGAATTCCGTCAGATGTTACCTCTTCTAATAAGCAGCCTAATGCTTATTTAATAGAAATAAGGTCTTTAAGCAATTACATTATCAGCATACTAATTGTGTTATTATCGAGCTATTTATTTTACAATTTTGCCAATGGGGATACCGTTATTGCCTGGGGCAGGGAAGACAGCTTTTTTGAATGGCTTACTGGCTTGTTTTATTTTATCTCCTTTGTTTTACTGTTGCTCACCTATAAAAAAAAATGGAATATTTTTTTACTGCTGTTAAGTCTTGTATTGCTTTTTGGAGCCGGCGAAGAAATAAGCTGGGGCCAGCGGGTTTTTGGTTTTGCTACGCCAGAAGAAATTAATAAACTAAATGTACAACATGAATTTAATATTCATAACCTTGTTGTGTTTAATGGTAAATATATGAATGGCGAACTAAAAAGTGGACTGGCGAGGTTTCTTGAAATGGATATGTTGTTTAAATTATTTACAATTGTATTTGGATTAGTGCTGCCGTTTTGTGTGTATCATTTCAAATTTATTTCCATTCTTGCACAAAAGGTTAAAGTACCCGTTCCACCAATTTCAATTGGCATATTTTTCGCCATTTCCTGGATATGTTTGAAACTATCTTTATCAGCAATTCCAATGGAAAAAGATATAAGACATTATTGGAGGGTTTACATGGCAGGCCCTGAAATTGCTGAATTTATTGGTTCGTATATAATGGCCATCATTTGCCTGTATTTTTATAATTACCGCAATAAAAATATCATGGGGAAAGATTTTAAGCAGTTGAATACTTAATACTTTTGTGCTATTTTAATAGGTAATAAAAAAAGAAAAACGACCCGTGAGGAAAGGCGAGGCCCCTTTAAAAAAGATTTTTCATTAAATATTTTTTACTTTAAAAGACCAGGTAATAAAAAACTCTGCTACCAGCTCCCCGTTATCATTTATGCCGGCAGATTTTATTTTGATGATCCTTCCTTCGCCGGAAGCAATGGCTTCCTGAATTGTATTGTTAATAGCCAACCCATCCTCACAGGTAAATGTGGTGGTGCCTGTGGCTTTTTTAAAATAGGCTGCTTCCAAACCTGTTATCAGCATGTATACCGGCGGATTTATTTTGTACGTATTCATCATGGCCAGCAAGCCGGTACTCATTTCGGCGGCCATGGCAAGACAGGCAAAATAGGTTGATTTAAAAGGGTTTTGAGAAAACCATTTATAGGGAACTGTTACTACTGCTTTTGTTTCGTCAATTGCTTTTACCCTTACGCCGGAAAAAAATGCAGCAGGTAATTTGGACAATAAGAATATCCTGAATTTAAGGGCATTCCGGGTGAGTTGAATGAACTGATCTTTATTGGGGTTCATACTGTTAATTGTTTAGCCAATGAAAGATACTTTAAATCAATTAATTATTATCTGGAATAGGTTTCAGCAGCCAATGCCTTCGGGCTCCACTGTTCTAAAAAGTTCAATACTTTTTTTGGGTCATAACTTTTCTTTCCATCTTCCAGGTATTCGCTGTTTTGAGTATGGATGCGCTGGCCTTTGCCATCTAAAATTATGAATACCGGGAAACCAAAACGTTGAGGAAAAGCGTACCTGGCAAGCACATCTTCATTCTTATTTTCTTTACTGTAGTTTAATTCGTACCACACAAAACTGCTGTTGATAACAGAATCAATTTGTGGATTGGCCTTAGTGATCCTTGCAAATTCAAGGCACCAGCTGCACCAGTTACCACCGGCCTGTAGCACTACAAATTTATTTTCAGCGGCCGCTTCTTTTATGGCAGCTTCAATGTCCGCACTTGCATTTGCCGCAGGGTTGTATAACTTTTTTTCCTGGGCAAAATGCTGACAGATGCAAAGAATATTATTGCTACAAGGAATATTTCTTTGTTCATCAATTTAAAGATAAATCATAAATCAATGCTTTTTAGTTAATAGATTAATGTGGCAGGAGAAGACAGCACCACGGATGCCCGCATAATGGGTGTACTCACCAACCACCTTAATTAAAACGGCATTGATACTGTTAGGAAATCAACCATTTATTTTACACCCTGAAAATAAAA
>JANYFT010000421.1 GCA_025359625.1 Ferruginibacter sp. | reverse complement strand
CTCCTATTTTGTAATGATATTGTCTAATATCTCCAAATTTAAATTGCAGAATACCTTCAAAATCTTTTAAGCAATCACTACACTTTATTCCTATCGATAATGTATTAAAAGCTCCCATTTTAAAATTTTTATAATATATATTATACTAATTAAAAAAAGCCAATAGAATTTTATTCAAAATTAAAATATTACAAGTTAGCGATCATTAAAATTTTACTTCACCACACCACCACTTCCAATTATTTTTTCAGGACTTACAAATGCTAAACTTCCGTCTTTATCTTCAGCCATTAATATCATCCCTTGCGACATAATACCTTTGATTTCTCTTGGAGCTAAGTTAGCTAATAGGCAAACTTGCTTTCCTATTATTTTTTCAGGATTGTAGTATTCTGCTATTCCGCTCACTACTGTTCTTTCATCTAATCCGGTATCAAGGGTTAATTTTAATAATTTTTTTGTTTTCGGAACAGCTTCAGCAGCTATAATTGTCGCAATCCGTATATCTATTTTCTCAAAATCATTAAAATTTACATCTTCTTTTTGAGGTTCAATGGTTTGGTTAGCAAGTTCATTTTCTTTTTTACTGTTCAACAATTTTTGAATTTGGGTTTCAATAATTTTATCTTCAATTTTTTCAAATAATATCTCAGGTTGATTAATTACATGCCCTGCTGCTAATAAGGTAACATCGCCTGCTTTATTCCATTTTAATGATGGCAAATTTAATATTTTGAAAATTTTATCGGAGGTGAAAGGCAAAAACGGCTCCATTACCACAGCAAGATTTGCAACCAATTGCGAAGCTAAGTACAAAATGGTTTTTACCCTTTCAGGATTTGTTTTTATTAATTTCCAAGGCTCGGCATCACCAAGGTATTTATTACCAGCTCTTGATAAATCCATTACTAAACTTAAAGCTTCGCGAAAACGATAAGTTTCTAAAGATTCTGAAATTTTAACGGGGAAATTTATAATAGTAGAAATTAATTCTTCATCTACATCTTCCCAACTTCCATGCGATGGAATTTCGCCATTATAATATTTGTGAATAAGGGTGATTACTCTGTTTATAAAATTCCCGACATTATCTGCTAATTCATTGTTGTTTCTTGCCTGAAAATCTTTCCATGTAAAATCACTGTCTTTATTTTCAGGAGCATTGGCCGTCAATACATACCTGAGTACATCTTGTTTGCCGGGGAAATCTTGTAAATATTCGTGCAACCATATAGCCCAATTGCGTGAAGTAGAAATTTTATCACCTTCAAGATTCATGAATTCATTAGCTGGCACATTATCTGGCAAAATATAATCACCATGTTCCATTAGCATAGAAGGGAAGATAATACAATGAAAAACTATATTATCTTTTCCAATAAAATGAACAAGTTTGCTTTCTTTGTCTTTCCAATATTTTTCCCAATTATTTCCTAATAATTCTTGAGTGAAAGTGATATAACCAATTGGAGCATCAAACCACACGTATAAAACTTTCCCTTCTGCGTTTGGCAAGGGTACTTTTATTCCCCAATCCAAATCGCGGGTCATTGCTCTTGGATGTAAACCTTGGTTCAACCACGATTTACATTGGCCATATACATTTGTTTTCCATTCTGGATGTTCACTAATGTATTCTTCAATTTTTGGTTGAAGCTCATCTAAAGGTAAATTCCAGTTTGTAGTTGATTTTTTTATAGGTTGTTCACCAGAGAGTGTTGAATGAGGATTAATTAATTCATCAGGACTTAAAGATGTTCCGCAACGTTCGCACTGATCACCGTATGCATTTGGGTTTCCACAATTAGGGCAAGTACCAACAATGTATCTATCCGCTAAAAATTGATTTGCTTTCGCATCAAAATATTGTTCGGTAGTTTCTTCTTTAAAAACACCTTTATTATAAAGAGTTGTAAAATAATCTGATGCTACTTCGTGATGTTTTTTATTACTTGTGCGAGAATAAATATCAAAAGAAATTCCGAACTCGTTAAAAGAATCTTTTATCTGAGTATAATATTTATCAACTACTTGTTGTGGTGTTATACCTTCTTTTTTTGCTTTTATAGTAATTGGCACACCATGTTCATCCGTTCCACTAATAAAAATAACATCTCTTTCTTTACTCCTTAAATATCTTGCATAAATATCTGCAGGTAAATAACAACCGGCTAAATGACCAATATGAATTGGACCGTTTGCGTAAATTAAAGCAGCAGTGATGGTATATCTTTTAGGATCGGAAAGCATATTTAAAATAAGTAATTAGTATGGAGTAAATAGTAAAGGCAAAGGGTAGAAAAAAAACTTCTTCATTTAAAATTTTCACAAAAGTA
>JANYFT010000390.1 GCA_025359625.1 Ferruginibacter sp. | reverse complement strand
ATGGAAAAAGAAAAACTCCGGATAGATAAATACCTGTGGGCCATACGTCTTTTTAAAACCAGGAGCCAGGCAGCTGATGCCTGCGACAAAAGCAAGGTTAAATTAAATGGTGATAATGTAAAAGCTTCTAAAACTGTTACCATGGGTGATGAATATGAAGTAAAAACAGAAGGCAAAAGATGGGTGATAAAAGTGACGGGCTTATTAGATCATCGTGTTCAATACAACGAAGCCATAACTTATTACACCGATATTACACCTGCGGATGAACTGGACAGGATAAAATTTGAAGCCGCCGTTTTTAATACCGGCAAGCGCATGAGCAAACAGGGAAGGCCAACAAAAAAAGATAAGCGTGAAATTGATGGCTTTATGGATTTTTGAGTGGCGCATTTTTTTTATAAAGTCAGTTAAATTTACACAATGAAAATTGATATTATATCTGTAGTGCCGGCTTTGCTGGAAAGCCCTTTTGCCCATAGCATTATGAAACGGGCAAAAGATAAGGGCTTGCTGGAAGTAAACTGCATTAACCTGCGAGACCATACTACTTATGCAAGGGCACAGGTAGATGACTACCAGTTTGGTGGTGGTGCAGGAATGGTGATGATGATAGAGCCGCTGGTGAACGCTATTGAAAGTTTGCAAAAAGATACCAGGTATGATGAAGTTATTTTTTTAACGCCGGATGGTGAAACCTTTAATCAGCAGATGGCCAACCAACTTTCTTTAAACAAGAACCTGCTGTTGATTTGTGGCCATTACAAGGGTATTGACCAGCGGTTGAGGGATCATTTTATTACCAAAGAAATTTCAATTGGCGATTATGTGCTGAGTGGCGGCGAACTGGCGGCGGCTGTTTTGGTAGATGCTATTGGCAGGTTATTACCAGGTGTTTTAAATGATGAAACTTCCGCTTTAACGGATTCTTTCCAGGATAATTTATTGGCTCCGCCAGTTTACACCAGGCCTGTTGAGTTTAGAACTTGGAAAGTGCCTGATATTTTATTAAGTGGCAACCACGCCAGGATTGAGGAGTGGCGGCACGAACAGGCTATTAAACACACGGAAGAAAGGCGGCCCAACCTATTAAGCAAAGAAGAATAAGAGGTTCTTAAAATTTAATTTGCCGTTATTATTGAAAATATTTGGCTAAAAAACCTCCACTCATTATCTTTGCCGTCCTTTAGCAATAAGCCGCGTTGGTCAAGAGGTTAAGACGCCTCCCTTTCACGGAGGAATCACGGGTTCGAGTCCCGTACGTGGTACAGCTTTAAAAGCCTTTCAGCAATGAGGGGCTTTTTTGTTTTGGGTGTGCCATTATCATCTTTTGAAATTATTTTACTTGTCCCTGTTTCACTCTTTCTTGTACAAGATTTTGCCAGCAACTACTTTTTCAACAAAAAGAACAATTGCTATACCAACAGTATAAGCAATTAAATCAATCCACTCAAAAGAAGTACCCATAACAATTCTTGCTATTGCCGAATTTTGAAGGCCGAGGATATTTATTATTTTGAAGAACTGTAAAATTTCTACCAGGTAAGAAAATAACAGTACCAAAATAGCTGTTGCGAAAACAGGGGTATCTGCAAAAGACTTTACAAAACAATAAAGCAGTATTACCACTAAAAGGTCGCCGATGTAAGGACGAATAATTCTGTCATGGGCAAACAGGGCAATGAGAATTTCAATGCCAAATATCAGGATGGTTACAAGAAAGTAATTTATTTTAAACTTTAGTGGGATGGTCATAAGGTTATTCAGGCATTAATGATGCACTGAATTTAAAACAATTAATTCAACTTTTTTATTTGTGGAATGTGTAGCTGAACAGTTTTTTTTATAACTCATTGTAAATCCAGATATGATTTAACAGGAACAAATAAACTTCAGGAATTAAAACAAGGAAGAAAATAATTGATAGCCTGTTTTGAGTTATTTTAAATTGCCTGCTACTTTCGTTCCTGGAATTGATAATACTGAATTCTGAAAAATATATCATCTTGGCAAATACCATTGAATTTGACTTTTTCCCGCTGCTGTATGAAATTATTTTCACGAAAGCCAACAAAAACAAAATTACGGCAAGAATAAATTCTATAAAAAGGGAAGGGTTACTAAGAAAATTTTTCATAATAATGTATAGTAGTGCTTTATGTTCTGAAGAAATCTAATTGTATGCATGTAATCTTCAAACAACATTATTTATATACTATAAAGGTAAATATAGTAGCAGGACCGGCCTGTATTTTTGTTCTAAAAAAGGGGTAGAAAGATTACTACAAATATTTGTGAAGCATAAACCAGTTTATGATGAACCAGTTTACCTTCGTAATTCCGTGACACTTAAATTTATATACTGGACCTAAATCCCCGTTCTACTACATCCGAGATTAATGCTTCACCGCTGTATCCTTCACTTTCTTCTTAAATAAATTATTCATCAATCCCTTCACAGATTCTTCTGGTTTTAATTTTGGCTTTGTGCTGTCTGTTGCAGCATTTTTATTGCCCAATAATTGTTTGGTCAATTCATCTTTTGCCGCAGTGATGGCTTGTTTTTTTACAGAGGCAATGGTATCTTTTACAGCATTTGTTACCACTAGTTTGGTGCTGTCTATTTTTGCTTTGGCAAAATCGACAGCCTGTTGCTTTAACTGGTCGGCGAGGTTTACGGCACCTTGCTTAAGGTCTGTTTTTACAGTAGGGTTTTTGAAGAAGCCCCCGAGTTGCAGGTTGAGGTTGATGATGTCTCCTACTTTTATGGGTACGCCTTTACTATTTACCTGGCTCACTAAATTATTTACCAACTGGTTGCCTTTATCGCCCATTAGGACACGGGGCAATTTCATGTTGATTACATAATCCAGTGACTGGTCAAAACCCTGGAGGCCGCCTATTTCCATATCAATACCATTCACCTTTACAGTAAAGGGTTTCACCAGTACTTTACCATTGCTAAACTCAATATAATTTTTTACATCCTTCAAAGAGATTTGCTCCAGCACTTTTACATTTAAAGTACTGGCAATTTTATCCAATGGTGCAAATTTACTCAGGAAACCTTCAATGAGCAAGAGGTTCCCATTACCGGTAAGGCTGTTC
>JANYFT010000339.1 GCA_025359625.1 Ferruginibacter sp. | reverse complement strand
TGCTTATTGTTTTATTTGTTGTGTTGCGCTATCGGAAATTGCGCTTTCAATATTAATCATAATTTGGGCATAAAATGAAAATTGGTTTTAATAAATTTATGAGGTGCTTTTGAATTTAAGAAGCAATTGAAAGTAAAGGCTTTTTTTATTTTGTTGTTTTGGCGTTTAGACGTTTATAATTTTATTTTATGCCCTTGTTGATATCCATACCGTGAAAACTTTCCGCAGAAAAGAACTTCCGAATTTTACACCTTCTTCACATTTCCGCCTCTACAGGAACCCTTTCACCTGAACTTTGCCGATACGAACTTGCACCCTTTATCTTTGCCGCAGGTGCCATTATTTTAAAGCACTTTAAAATTATATTTTTATGAGATCCTGTTCCCTGGTTATTTTACTTTGCATTGCAATACCACTATCAATAGCTGCCCAAACTAAATCAATCAATGAAGAAAAATTTATTACCATCGGCGGCATTCAGCAATGGATAACGATTAAAGGGGACGACAGTTCAAAACCTGTTATTTTATTTCTTCATGGTGGCCCAGGCAGCACCATGAGCCCATATAACAACACGATTTATGGCGCATGGGAAAAAGACTTTATTTTGGTGCAATGGGATCAAAGAGGTGCTGGCAAAACCTTTGGCAAAAATGCTCCTGAGGATGCGGATGAAAACTACTGGATTGAAAATCCGTTGACCGTTGAAAAGATGACGGATGATGGCATTGAGCTTTCAAAATATCTTATCCGCCAGTTCGGAAAACAAAAGATCATCATTATAGGAACTTCATGGGGCTCTGTGATGGGTGCTACAATGGCTTTAAAAAACCCTTCCCTTTTCTATGCTTATGTAGGCCACTCACAAATAGTCAATCCTGCTGAGGGCTTGATTCTTAGCTATCACAAAGTATATACAATGGCTGAGGTTGCCAATGATAAAAAGTCGATTGATAAACTGGCATCAATAGGATTGCCTCCTTACGATGATGCTAAAAATGCCGGCAAGTTATTTCGTATCATTAAAAAATATGAAAGCCAACACTCAGTACCGGCACCCGCCAACTGGTGGAAACTGGCAGTGCAATATGACAACGAAAAAGACAACAAAAACCGGGAAGACGGGGATGATTATTCTTTTATAAATTACATGGGCCAAAAAAAAATGGGCATTAAATCAATGGCTGCGACCATTAATTTAATGCAAAAGGGTTTGAACTTTAAGATACCTGTTTACATCATCCAGGGAGAAGAAGATATCTTAACATCACAAGAGATAACCAAACCATATTTTGATAAGATAAAAGCTCCCGCAAAAAAATTCTTTTTGCTGCCGGGAGCTGCCCATGGGCACAACCAATCTGTTATTGATACGCAGTATAAAATTGTGAAAACCTACATATTGCCATTGATAAAAAAGTAGTAAAATGGCTGCAAAAATATTTGGAACCCGGAATTTAAAATTGGTGATAATGTTTACCTGGGCAGCCTTTTCAAAAGCAGGAATATATAAGTGGCCAATACCTGCAAGACTAAGATTATTCGTGAAAATGCAGTGTTGTTTTTAACTTTAGTTTTAGTAATAGGAACAGGTAATAAGGAAGGGTATCCCAATTATCAAATTGATGATAACAGATATTAAACTTCGATACCATCAATAATTAACTTACTATTTTTAACAAGAGACGTTATAAACTGACATGATCATAGTGCCTGTTGTAGTTACTATTCTTTCCTCATTTCCAATTTATCAAGTATGCCATTAATCATTATAGCGGTAAAAGGTTTCTTAAGAAAGTAATAAATTTTTTCTGCTGTAGCCCGTTCTTCTACCCAGGCAGCATTATCCGACGTCATCATCACTATCTTTATTTTCTCATCAATAGATTTTATGATGGGAATAAAGTTTATTCCTAATCCTTCAGGGAAACTATTATCCAGGAATACTATTGCAGGCTTTAAAATATTGAGATACTCTTCAGCTTGTGGTAATGAATTCGCTTCAATTGTATAAATTTTCCTGGCTTCCAGGATGGTTGCTAATATGTATGTAAGGTCTGGATCATCATCTATCACCATAGCTGTTTGTACTTTAATGCTCATCGAATAGTCGTTTATGATATTATATACAAAAATGCAACCTTAATTTATAGCTATATTTCTATCCAAAATGGGCATCTAATTACTCTTTTCTGATTACGATCTCCCCAATAGGTTAATAAAATGTCGAATTTATACCTCAAAAAATATTTTCTATTTAATTTCCAAGGTCACGATGAAGTGGGAATAGTTGACTACTTTCTAAAATTTCGTTACATCCAGATACCGTATAAATTCATTTATTGGTAAAGGAAAGTGATACATGAAGATCTTTCCATAGCAAGTCTTAAGAATTTAAAACACTCTACTTTTCTTTGTATCCGATTTGTAAATTTAAACTTCCTCAGGCAAGGATTATGCACAAATTTCAGAGCGCCAACAATCTGCATAAGATGCAGCACTTGCCGCCGGTTACGAACATTAACCATCATTAGGTATGACGGTTTGAAAGCAAGGATCGAAGCATGAATTGTATTTCCACTCCGGAATGCAGGCTACTTATACCTATAACGGAACGGTGGATAATGAGCGTAAAAAAAACTATATCACTGGTACGTATACACGAAAAATTATTTACCTATTTCCAAAATGGCGGTTCCAAATGAACCGGTATGTGCATCACTAAAATCAAGCGATAAATGAATTTTTCCATTACAAAAATCTACAAAACTATTGGCACCTGGTGTGGTAACAATTTTCATGTTAATGTCATCGGGCGGGTAATCGCCAATTATTTGTTGCACCGCAGATACTTTGGCAGTCACGGGATCAATGTCAATAATAAATGGCTTTCTGTTGATGCCAAAAGCCGGGCTTGGGTACACAATGAGGGAAGCCTGGTTGGGGCCGGGGCCTGGGTTTACAGTAACTGCATCACCGGGATGATAGTCCTGAAATTCATCAGTTATAATTTTATAAGTACCACTAAATGTAGCCTGGCTAAAAGAGCAAACTACCGGATAAGCCACCACTAAACTTGCATTGGGAAACCCATCTACATTGCCCCCGGTTTGCCCATATCCTGCCCCTACTGAATCAAATATAGGCAACACAGTACCATCCTGCAAAGTGATATTTGCACCAAATTCAAATACATCCCCCGAAACAATGGGATCTGAAAAAAGTGAAAGTAATTGTGCCCCGGTTACTGTAACCTCCGTAGGATAGGTTACAATATTTGGTTTAAAAGATTTTACAGCACCTGCTGAATACTTGTGATTTTTGGCAACCACTATATCCAGTTGTTTAGGCTTGATATCGCTTTTAAAATACAGGTCAACTGTAAACTTTGCATTAAACGCAGTTGGGTCGGTTGCAGTTATAAAAGTACCTGAAGTTGGGTCGGGTGTAAGCACCGGAACCGGCACCCTTACCAGTTGAGGTATTTTTGGATTATCCGATTTTCGGCAGGAAGAAAGTATATTGCCTATGATGGCGATGCAGGTGAGTGATACAATAATTTTTTTCATGCTACTTTATTTTTTAACTGCTTTGTGTTTTTATAAGGTCGGATCAGGGTAACCAAAATGGTTTATAAGTTGATGGTTGTTTTTGTGGCGGTGCATTTTTATTAGCGTTCAATTCATTTTGCGACCATGGAAGCGTTAAAGGATAATCCCTTCCTAATTGCACCGGTATTGCCGGCTGTGCTCCGGGGCTTACCACCAGGTCACCATTTACCGGCGGCTGATAAAAATGATTAGGGGCTACTGATGCGTCATTGGGATCAAACAAAACGGGGAATCTTGTGCGCCGGTAATCTGTATATTCATCCACAAAATTTCCAAAGGCTGCAATCCATTTTTCCGTCATTATTATCTCCAGTTGTTTGGAGGAGTTATTGTTATAATAATCCATTATTTTGTTTGTATATATTGTAGCCGCAGCACTGCCTGATAAAGTAGGAACTTGCTGGGCAGGCTTTACATATTTGGTAACCACGTAATCAACTTCTTTAAATGATTCCTGCAAAGCCTCCTTTAATTTGGCTGCCGCATCACCTGCAATTACACCAGTTTTCATCAGCTCTGCTTCTATGTATAGCCTGTCCGCATAGGTTATAAACCTGTACGGTGCAGCGCCTGTGCCACTGTTAGAATTAACAGCTCCGCCAGCACCATCATCATACCTGCCACCAACAGGATAAATACCTAAAAGAGTTATCGCATTGTCCTGTAAAAAATCCCTGTTAGGGCCTATTGACCCAAACACAATAGAAAGAAAATTAGTGTCCCTATATTCTGTTGGATTATCTGCAGCAGCAGCGGGCGTAAGCTGGTTATAAAAATACCAGGGGATGCGTGGATCAACAATATTGGTAAATAATTTGGGGTTGTACCCTTTTAATATAGAATAAAACCAGGGGCTTATATAATTGGTTCTCTGTGTAGCAAAATAATCCTGAAAGCCCGGGTTCCTGTCGTCGGTAGCGCCTGATACACCATAAGGCATTACAAAACTTTCAGCGGTGTTGCTTATTAAATTGTTTCCAGTTAATAATGTATTTACATCTGCGGATACATTTTTTACCAGCCGTTGCTGTAACAACAATTTTAATTTAATTGTGTTGGCAGCTTTTATCCAATTGGTTTTATTGCCGCCATAGATAACGTCGTCGCTACGAGGGGTTAATGAATTGGGGGCATTGGCCTGCAAATTTGCAATACCACTATCCAATAATGAAAATAGTTTAGGGTAAATATCAATGCCCTTATCAAATGCAGGATTTACTTTCCCTTCTTTTAATTGCAATGCCTCGGAAAAAGGAACATCGCCAAATATATCAACCAACTGGCTAAAACTGTAAGCTTTTAAAATTTGTGCAATGCCGGCATATTGTAAATTTCCTTTTGCAGTAGCATCATTTATTATAACCTGCAGATTTTGCAAACAACCTTCAAATAATACGGAACCGTTAATGGCAAGCGCCTGGCCTGAATATAAATTATCCCAGGAAGTTACCAGGAAAAAATCGGTCCCTGTAGCTCCATACTGAAAAGGGTCTTCCCTAACTACAACCTGGTGAACATAGGTTGCCAGTATTTGCCCCATGCCGGGTACATTTCCACCACTTACGCCTAAGCTTGCAGCGAGTGATCTTTCTGCCGTAGGCAATAGTTTGGACACAGCAATACTGGTTGGATTATTAGGATCTTTGTTTACATCCAAAAAGTTTTTTGTACAACTGAATAAAGTAAAAGAGAGTAAAACAAAACCCGGGAATATGATGCGTTTTCTCATTGTGTTCAATTTATAAATTTATAATGTAACCCGCAGATTGATACCGTACCTTTTGGTAGTAGGTGCTGCAGATTGTTCAATACCTTGTGAATTGGAAGAACCGAAACTATTTACTTCAGGATCGAAATTGGAATACCTTGGCAGGTAGGGCGCATAATGCCATAAATTTCTACCGGTTAAACTAACCGACATGGAACCAAAAGGTAATTTTTTAAACCAGGATTTGGGGATATCGTACCCCAATGATATTTCTCTTAAATGATAAACAGTAGCATCATACACATTCCATTCTTTGGCAGAATTACTGGCGAACGATTCACCAAAATACAAGTCGTTGGTACTTATCCTTGTAATGTTTTTCATTTCATTTCCCTTACTGTTCAACAACGGCAGGCCGGTATTGATATCACCATAATAGCCGGGTATTATCCACGAAGTTTCCCTGTCTTTAGTATCTTTTGTAACGCCCCTTGCCATAAAACTTTCTATCGTTACAGAATATAAATCCCCACCTTTTGTATAATCAAACAATACACTTAAAGTAAGGCCCCTGTAAGAAAATGAATTGGTCAATCCTATTTTAAAATCGGGGTTAGGATTGCCTATCTGCCTTTGCTCTGTTGACCTTATCAGGAAACCGGTTGCAGGGTCAATCAATAAATTTCCCAGGCTATCCCGTGAATTTACAGTTCCCCTTAAATAACCAAATGGTTTGCCGGCTTCAAGGTAGGCGCCGATTTCATTAGAACCTGCATTGGATAAGGGCAACCTGTCGAGGCCTTTAACAAGCGCTAAGACCAGGTTGGTATTTTTTGTAAAAATGGTATGGATATCCCAGGAGAAATTTTTTGTCTTTACCGGTGTCACACTAAAATCTATCTCTACACCCCGGTTCCTTATTTTTCCAAAATTATCGATCAAGCCTGTGTAACCTGTTGACGCAGGAGTAGTAACTGTAGATATCAGGAGATCAGAAATTTTATTATACCAGGTAAAGTCTATCCCGATACGGCGTTTAAAAAAAGATAATTGTGTACCTACTTCGATCTCCCTGGTAAACTCTGGTTTTAACTTTGGATTAGTAGAAGTGGTGGGGCTGGTAGCTGTTGACTGGCCCAGGAAATTTTGATTTAAAATATAAGTATCTTCTAAAAAATACGGGTCGGCATCCCTGCCCACTTTTGCCCAGCCTGCACGTATCTTACCAAAGTCCAGCACATTACTGGTTAGCTGCAAAGCATCAGTAAAAACAAGCGACCCCGATAAGGACGGGTAAAAATAACTTCTGTTTGATTTGGGTAAAGTAGATGACCAGTCGTTTCTGCCGGTAGCAGTTATAAAGGCAAAATTTTTATAGCCCAGTTCCACATCACCAAATACACCATAGAGGTTGTGCCGGGAAAGGATATCTGACCCAAAAGTTTGTTTGGAAGTATTGGTTAAATTATAAATGCCCGCCGAAATAAATTCATTACCTGTGTTCAACTGGTCCCTTGTTTTTCTTGCATTTACATTGTGCCCGATAACTGTTTTAAACGAAATATCTTTGGAGATTTTTGGTGAAAGTGTAATTAAAAAATTAGATTCAATTTCCTGGTGGTAATAATTATCTTCAACTAATAACCCTTTACCAGAAGCTGCCCTGGAACCAATATCGAAAATTTCTTTGCGAAATAAACTGTTTACATTACTGCCTATCTGGTAATCTAAACGCAACCATTTGTTAATGGTATAATCCAGGTGCAGGGCGGCAATGGTGCGTTCTTCTTCGGTTGTAACGGTATTGTGTTTGTAATCCCATAACGGATTGTCATAAGCGGCAGGAATGGTAGATACCGGGTGTCCTAAAGCATCTTCAAAAGGAAGGCTAAAATTCCAGTTGCGTCCTAAAAATAAGGTCCTGGCAAAAGAAGAAGAGGCACCCGGAGATTGCTGCTCACCAAAAATTCCCCCCACCTGTTTAGTTTTGGCATAACTATAACTACCCCGTATGTTGAGCCCGTTATCTAATTTGGTGGCTCCGCCAAAACTAATGTTGGCTCGGTCAAAAGATGAGTTGGGTACATACCCGTTGTGGTTTAATAAGGATACCGTTGCCGCCATAGAAGTTTTTTCATTTCCCCCGGAAAAAGAAAGTGAATTTTCAAATACGGAGCCAGTTTTAAATAAACTTTTTACATTGTCCGGCACGGCCCTGTAAGCAATGCTATCACCAAACAAATTGGGAAAAGCTGCAAGGTATGCCGGCCATGTAGGGATAGAATCGATGGTTCCAAATTTAGGCCCCCATGACCCGTTGGCATTAGCGTAAGTAAATTGTTTCCCGGTGCCATAATCGTTTTGATAGACGGGCAGGTTGTTTATATTCTCAATACCTGCGGAAGTTGCATAAGTCACCTCCATTCCTTTTTTGCTCCTGCCCGGATTACCAGATTTTGTAGTGATGACAACAACGCCGTTGGAAGCCCGTGAG
>JANYFT010000335.1 GCA_025359625.1 Ferruginibacter sp. | reverse complement strand
TACGCATGTAGCGGATGTAGATAAACAAAAAATTAAAGTATATACCGGCAACTATTCGTTTTGGTACGAGAGTTCTCAATTGGCAGCCAGGCAGGCTGGGGATAAAAATAAAAAGCAGGAAGAAAAGAAAAAAGACCTGCTTGAATTTATTGCCCGCTTTAGTGCGAATGCATCTAAAAGCAAACAGGCTACCAGCCGTAAAAAGGCATTGGATAAATTGGTTTTTGAAGATATTACCCCCAGTAACAGAAAGTATCCGGGCATTATTTTTAAACCGGAAAGAGAAGTGGGCAACCAGATTTTGAACGTAGAAAAATTATCCAAATCTGTTGATGGCAGGGTGCTGTTCAGCAATATTACTTTTGATATCAACAAAGGGCAAAAGATTGCTTTCTTAAGCAGGGACCATGTGGCATTGACTTCTTTTTTTGAGATCATCAATGGAAAAATGAAGGCAGACCATGGTAAGTATGAGTGGGGTACAACTATTACTTCCGCCTATTTACCCAACGACAATACCGAATTTTTTACCGGCAGTTTAAACCTGATGGACTGGCTGCGCCAGTTTGTGCCACCACAAACAAAAGATGTGGATGAAGATTTTATCCGCGGCTTTTTGGGCAAAATGTTATTTAGCGGGGATGAAATTCTGAAAAAAATAAATGTATTAAGTGGTGGGGAAAAAGTACGCTGTATGGTGAGCAAGATGATGTTGCAAAATCCCAACCTTGTTGTGCTGGATGAACCTACCAATCACCTCGATCTGGAAAGCATCACCGCTTTTAATGATGGTATGCTAAATTTTCCTGGCGTGGTGTTGCTAACAACACATGATCATCAGTTTATGGATACTGTTGCCAACAGGATTATTGAAATTACGCCCAAAGGGATGATAGACCGCCTGATGACCTACGATGAATACCTGGCAGATGAAAGAGTGAAAGCATTGAAAGAAGAATTATATAATTAGGTTTTGTTTGAGGGTTTATGCGGATATTTTGATAATGGTATATCGGTAATAAATTGGTTTGGCACGATTTTTACAAGATTGTTTTTGAACTAAAAATTTTATGATGAAAAGGCAATTTGTATTTGTATCTCTTATTTCGATGTTTTTTTTAAAGACTGTTACAGCACAAAAAAGCAGGTCGTTCCATTCTTCTAACTACACTACAGCGCTGGGTATTAAACTTTTTCCTGAACCTGATGGCGGAGCAGGTGCTGTTACCTTTAAACATTTTATCAATAAAGGCGCAGCAGTAGAAGCACTTGGATATTTTTGGCAAAGAGGTGGAAGGCTTACCGGTTTGTATGAGTTTCATTGGGATATTGAAGGTGCCCGGGGATTAAAATGGTTTGTTGGTCCGGGCGTGCATGTTGCGTTTTATAATGATAAAAATTATAAGTATGATGACAGAAGATTGGGAGGCAGTTACACTACTGCAGGCATAGATGGTATTATTGGGTTAGATTATAAATTTAATAAAATACCCCTTAACCTTTCTGTTGACTGGCAACCATCTTTTGAATTTGGAAGTGAAAGGTACAATGGATTTGGTGGACAGTTTGCAGGAGTAGCTGCCCGGTATACCTTTTAATTTATCTGTAAAAAATACATAAGAAAAGTTCTGTTGAAAACAACAGGACTTTTTGCATTTTGGTGCTGCTCAAAATAATTATCTTCGCCGGCAATATATTTTATGAGAAATAATATTTTAGCCCTGACTGATTTCATTTATCCGCCTTTTCGCAAGCTTATGCCTCTACAAACTTTTCGCTATGCGGCCTGTGGTGGTGGTAATATGGTATTAGGATTTCTTGTTTTTACCGGTGTATTTCATTTTATTGTAAAGCAAAAGGAAGTTGTATTGGGTTTAATCGCTTTTAAGTCTTACAGTTTTGCATTGTTTTGTTCCTCCACCGTTGTTTTTATAGTAGGTTTTTTGCTTAATAAATATGTAGTGTTTACCACCTCCAACCTTAGAGGAAGGATACAATTTTTCCGCTATTTTCTGGCCTCAATGTCCAGTCTTTGCATCAACTATGTGGTGCTAAACGGTTTAGTTCTTTACCTCCATATATTTCCGGTACTGGCACAGGTAATTGCTACTGTCATTGTTGTTACCATTAGTTTTTTTATGCAGCAGTATTTTACTTTTAAAGTGAAAAAAGAAGAATCCCCCGCCCCCTAAAGGGAGTTACTTGGCGACGCTGCTGAAATACCCCTTCAGAGAGTGGGGCTAAATGCACCACCTGCCAATTTTGCATCTTTATCCCCGTGGCATAATCATTGACTACTAACCTATGAACAAAAAAATGATCAATCATGGGCAAAATAATAGGAATAGATTTAGGAACTACCAATAGTTGTGTATCTGTTATGGAAGGCAGCGAGCCAGTAGTAATTGCGAACGATGAAGGTCGCCGCACCACACCTTCCATAGTGGCTTTTCTAAAAAATGGCGAGCGTAAAGTGGGTGATCCTGCAAAACGCCAAGCTATTACCAATCCGCAAAATACCATCATGAGTGTTAAGCGTTACATGGGGCACAAATGGAATGAAGTAACAAGTGATATAAGTCATAGCAGCTACAAAGTGGTAAAAGGTGACAATGATACAGTTCGTATAGACATAGATGGCAGAATGTATACGCCACAGGAAATAAGTGCTATGATTCTTCAAAAAATGAAGAAAACAGCCGAAGATTACCTGGGCACAGAAGTTACAGAAGCGGTTATTACCGTGCCTGCTTACTTTAATGACGCACAGCGCCAGGCTACAAAAGAAGCGGGCGAAATTGCGGGCCTTACAGTTCGCAGGATCATTAACGAACCTACCGCTGCAGCATTGGCGTATGGAATGGATAAAAAGCATCAGGATCAAAAAATTGCCGTGTTCGATTTAGGTGGTGGTACTTTTGATATTTCTATCCTTGAATTAGGTGAAGGAGTTTTTGAAGTGAAAAGTACCAATGGTGATACGCACCTGGGTGGTGATGATTTTGATAAAGTGATCATGGACTGGCTGGCAGAAGAATTTAAAAAAGATGAAGCGATCGACCTGCGCAAAGATCCAATGGCATGGCAGCGTTTAAAAGAAGCAGCAGAAAAAGCAAAAGTAGAATTGTCTTCTTCTTCAGAAACAGAGATCAATCTGCCGTATGTAACCGCAGTTGATGGAGTGCCTAAACATTTGGTTAAAAAATTTACCCGTGCACATTTTGAAAAATTATCTGATGAATTATTTACCAGGTGTTTAAAACCATGTGAACTGGCATTGAAAGATGCAGGTTTATCTATCACCGATATCAACGAAGTTATTTTGGTGGGTGGTAGCACCCGTATACCAAAAGTGCAGGAAATTGTAGAAAAATTCTTTGGCAAAAAAGCCAACCGAAGTGTTAACCCCGATGAGGTAGTTGCTATCGGAGCTTCCATACAAGGTGGTGTATTATCTGGCGATGTAAAAGATGTACTATTACTGGATGTTACCCCATTAAGTTTGGGTATTGAAACCATGGGTGGTGTTATGACAAGGTTGATTGAAAGCAACACTACTATCCCAACCAAAAAATCAGAAACCTTTAGTACTGCCAGCGATAACCAGCCTGGTGTTGAAATACATGTATTGCAGGGCGAAAGGCCATTGGCTAATCAGAACAAGAGTTTGGGCAAATTTAATTTAACCGACATACCACCTGCACCACGTGGCGTGCCCCAGGTAGAAGTTACTTTTGATATTGATGCCAACGGTATCCTGCATGTAACGGCTAAGGATAAAGGCACAGGAAAAAGCCATAACATTCGTATTGAAGCAGGCAGCGGCTTAAGCAAGGAAGAGATTGAAAAAATGAAGAATGAAGCAAAAGCCAACGAAGCCACTGACAAGCTTGAAAAGGAAAAAATAGAAAAAATAAACCAGGCAGACAGCCAGATATTTCAGACAGAAAAGCAACTGAAAGAATATGGTGATAAGATTAGCGCTGATAAAAAAGCACCGATTGAAGCAGCTCTTTCAAAATTAAAAGAAGCACACAAAGCACAGGACCTTGCTCAGATAGATACAGCTATCGCTGAAATGAATACAGCATGGACCGCCGCCAGTGAAGAAATGTACAAGGCCACGCAAGATGGTGCCGGTGCACAACAACCACAAGGCGATGCAGGTGCCCATCAGCAATCACAGGCAGATGGTAATGCAAATGCAGAGAATGTAACCGATGCTGAGTTTGAAGAAGTAAAGTAGAAATTAGAAAATTATAACAAAAGCCGCAACAGTGATGTTGCGGCTTTTTGTTGTTAAATGTGTAAATTATTACGGTGTGTGAGGCATTGTGGTAAAGTCAGGCATTCAGGTTTTCTTTTTAATAAAGAAATTGATGTTTCAAATGCTGTTGCTGCCGGTGCATGACAACTGGTTGCAAAAAATAGCATGATAGGCCGATAGGGTATATATTCTCTTAACAGTTTGGCTCTTTACAAAGTGTATCTTCAAATTCTATTTCTATTGTGGCGTGTTGAATGTTTAAATGTTCCAGTTCGTGTTTGATAACGGCCTTCGTTTTGTTTATTACATCATTGGAAGCATTGTGTGCTACCACCAAATGCCCAGTTAACGCATTTTGTGTGGTGCTGATTGCCCAAATATGAATGTGGTGAAAATCTATTACGCCAGGTTTATTTTTAACTGTTTGCCTGACAGTGTCAATATTTATTCCTTGCGGAACACCATCGAGCGATAGCTTTAAACTATTTTTTAATAAACTCCATGTACTGGTTATAATTACCACACAGATAACAATGCTCAGTAAAGGATCAATCCAATATAAATGGGTGTAATAGATTATTATGCCCCCTGCAACCAATCCTAATGAAACCAGCGCATCGGAAGCCAGGTGCAGGAAAGCAGCTTTTACATTGATATCTTTTTCCTTATCTCTAAAAAACATAAATGCGGAAATGCCATTTATAAAAATCCCTATTGCTGCAATAATGGCAATGGTTACACCAGGCAACGGCTGCTGATTTTGAAACCTGAAAATGGCTTCGTAGCCAATAGCACCGATGGATATTAATAATATTACAGCATTGAGTAATGATATTAAAATGGATGATTTTTTGTAACCATAAGTGTATGTATCGGAACTTTTTGAATTGGATAATTTAAAGGCCAACATTGCCAATACCAAACCTGCTACATCTAAAAAATTATGTCCGGCATCTGAAAGTAATGATAAAGAATGGATGTGTAATCCTATTGTTATTTGAATGATTACATAGGTAAGATTTAAAACTATTCCGATGATAAA
>JANYFT010000307.1 GCA_025359625.1 Ferruginibacter sp. | reverse complement strand
GTAATAAATTATACCGAAATGACAACAATCATTTTACAGATGTAACATCAAAAGCAGGTATTTACAGCAGTAAAATTGGCTTTGGATTAGGTGTAACCATTGCAGATGTTAATAAAGATGGCTGGCAGGATATCTACGTTTCAAATGATTTTTTTGAAAAGGATTATCTATACATTAATAATAAAAACGGCACATTTACGGAATCATTGGAAAACTGTATCAGAGAGCTGAGTATGAATTCTATGGGTGCCGATATTGCAGATATTAATAACGATGGATATCCCGATATCTATGTAACCGACATGCTTCCTGAAACTGAAGCCAGGGTTAAAACAAAAAGTAATTTTGAGAATTGGGATAAATACCAATCGAACATTAAGAACGGCTATTATCACCAGTTTATTAACATCTGCAATGGTTACACCTAATCCAAAGCCAATTTTACTGCTGTAAATACCTGCTTTTGATGTTACATCTGTAAAATGATTGTTGTCATTTCGGTATAATTTATTACCCCCGAGTGTATCCGATATTTTGCGCTGGTCTTTTATCAAGTCATAATTGCCAACAGAGCGAAATGAGTTATTGAGCAGGTAACAGTCCAGATCGCCATCATGGTCGTAATCAAAAAACTCAGCGTGGGTTGAAAGGCCCATATTGTTTAAGCCATACTCTTTGGCGCTGTCGGTAAATGTATTATTTCCATTGTTAATGTACAAAGCGTTGCTCCGGTTTTTACTTTTAAAATCGCCGGATTTACAAACATAGATATCCAACAAACCATCACCATTCACGTCTGCGAAAGATATACCGGTTGACCAAACTCCTTCTGAATTTAAGCCTGCCTTATCCGTAATATCTTCAAATATAAAATTGCCTTTGTTTAGATATAGCTTGTTTGATTTCAGGTTGCCGCAAAAAAAGATATCTGGTAACCCGTCATTATTAACATCACCAATGCCAACACCTCCGCCATTGTAAAAATTTCGAAATGTATAAGCGTTTAAATGTTCTGTGTATTGAACGTCATTTGCGAAGTCTATACCAGTGACAGATGAGGAAAGGAGGTTAAATAATTTAGTTTGGCTGCCAGTATCGGTCAAATGACATCCGGATAAACACACATATGCCAAAAAAACCAACCCATAAGAAACAAAGTCTCTTTTATTACTCATTTTTTTTCTCCTTTTCTTAAAGCAGATAACCAGGTTTTCAAACAAAAAAAGTTATTTAGTAGTAGAGAAAATTATTATGTTAATCAGCGAGCAATAATAGTAAATAATAAAAATACAAGGGTCTAAATTTACCCATTATTTAACTCACAATAACTATCTGAATGTTAAAAGGGAAAGCAGGTAATTTGCATTACTACTTTCCCTTTTATTATGTTTATTTACCGGCTATTTAATAACCAGGGTTTTGTTTAAGATTTTTATTGGCATTTAACTGTGTCTCCGGTATTGGGAAAACATTCAGGTGATTTAGTCCGTTGGGACCAAGGGCATCTACAGGATCTGCAGGGTGAAATAATGTTGCATTATTGTAAATTCCAAAACGAATCATGTCCTGTCTTTTCCAGGCTTCACAAAACATTTCTCTACTACGTTCAGCCAAAAAGGTTGAGGCGGTTAAGGTTACAAATGGGGTAACTCCGCCATGTTGCGTTCTTATCTGGTTTACTACTGCTAACACACTACCATCACTCCAGTTGGAAGCTTTTCTGGCAGTTGCTTCTGCCTTTGTTAATAAAATATCTGCATACCGGAAAATTGCAAAATCATTGTCCATGTTAGGAGTCATACCCAAATACATATTCCATTTACCAATTCTTGCACCGGATTGCCGCCATGCTGCAGGTTCCAGTTCGTTCATATATGGAGTGAATGTAAATGGTTTTCCATCAGGATCAGTTACATCCGCACCGTCGTCTGATAACCTTGCACCACTTGAAGAATACTGTGGTCCAACAATGAAATTGTTGAGCATTCTTTTATCAACCGTACCGACAACACTGTCACCTTTGGGTGATAAACCAATAACCTTACCTTGTGGTCCAGGATTTTGTACTGGATCAATATAAGAATTATAAAATTCCGCTGTAGAGGCAAAGCCATTCCATGGTTGGGCATTAATATTATAAGTAGCCTGATTCAGGTAGCTTAAGCTCATCATGTTAATATTCAAACCGCCAAATTTAATATGGTCGAAAGGAATGGCCCAGATGAATTCTTTAGAATTCTGATTGTTTTGGATAAAGTTGTCACTGTAATTAGGCATTAGCGTATAAATACCTGAATTAATGATATTGTCACAAGCAGCAATTGCCTTATCCCATTGCGTACCGGCACCATACACTTCTGCATTTAGATACAATTTTGCAAGACATGCCTGTGCTGTATAATAATCAACGCGACCATATGTCGCAACATTCGGAATACCGGTTGGCTTTTTTAATAGTGGTGCATTGGTTGTCAATTC
>JANYFT010000300.1 GCA_025359625.1 Ferruginibacter sp. | reverse complement strand
CCACCATGCAAAATCATCTTCCTGCATTTTTTTCCAGTTATAAGTAGGAAAACCCCAGTTTTGTCCCTTTACTGCAAAATCATCCGGAGGAGCCCCGGCCTGTGCATCCATATTATATAATTGGGGAGCCATCCATGCATCGCAACTATAGCGATATACACCAATGGGAAGATCACCTTTTAGCACAATACCATTTTTATGTGCATAAATAGCAGCCACTTTTAATTGCAGGTGCAAATGGTACTGAATAAAATAATGCAGGGCAATACCGTCATAATGTGGCTGGTCGGGAGATGCCAGTTCAAGAACGGTTTCTTCATCGTATACATTGTATGATAGCCATTTGCTGTAGTCGGCGGTTTTATTGGTGTCCCTTAAATAGCAAAATGCAGCATAAGGCACTAGCCATTGACGATTCAAATCGAAGAATTCAAAATATTTTATATCGTTTTTAAAGTCATCTTTCTGCTGATCATACAATTTTTTAATGGCGGCAAACTTATGCTCCATTACCTGCTCATAATCCACATCGGGCAGGGCATTCAACTCCTTTTGTTTTTGTTTTAACTGTTTTAGTATGGCCGAATTTTTACCACCAGCAACTTTCTCCAAATTTAAAAACAAGGGGTGCAAACCAAATGCAGAAATGGCCGCATAAGGATAAGAATCTACCCATGTATGTGTTGCTGTTGTGTCATTTACAGGCAATAGTTGAATTAATTTTAAACCCGTTTCTTTTGCCCAGTCTACCAATAATTTTATATCTGTAAATTCTCCCGTACCAAAACTGTTTTCGCTTCTTAAACTAAATACAGGGATGGCAACGCCTGCACCCTTCCATCTATTTGAAGGTATCCTTACAAACCCATCGTGCAAAATGGTGAGTTTGCCTTTACCGCCATCGCCGGGCAATAAACGATTATCACCTGTTTCAAAACGGGTAAACTTTTTTTCCTTCAGGTTATAAATACCATATTTGTAGGTTATGGGAAAACCGCCGTTAGAAAGATTAATCTTTGCTGTGCACCAGTTGCCTTTTTTTGAAAGCAACAGAGGTGAAGTTGTATCCCAATCGCCCAATACCTTTCCGCTTCCTGTTAAACAAAGTACTTCATTTTCATTTAGCAGCGGGTATTTAACTTTAAACTCATGGGTATTTATTATATCATCCTTATTGGTTTCTGTTGTGGATGTTGCCTTTAGCAAAACATCTTTAAAAGGTTTGGTGTAAAAAGCATTTTCAATAATACCTGCATGGTTCCAGGAATCTATTAATGCTATCTCTGTTACATGCCTTTCATTATAATCAATACTCTTATCATCTTTCCATTCAATAATTTCACCACCATCTGCATCTTTTAATATATACCTGTATTCTATATTAGTTGTTTCCATATCAGCCACAGGGATTTCAACCTGGCAGTGGCAAAACTGATCATTTAAATATTGCATTGCAATGGCTTTTGTTGTGTCATCATTGCCTAATGCTTCCGTGTTGCCAGAAACGAAAATCGTTTGCCCTGATTGGGGATAAAAGCGTAAATAAAAATTAAGGGTCATTTGGAAAACATGTTAATTTGCAGCAATATAAAACGATTACTGCACAATGTAAAAAATACACAATGAAAAAATAAAATCACCAACCGACTTTATAAAATACAAATTGTAAAAAGGGTTTTTTGTAAAAAATAAAATTGGCTTTATAAGGTAAAAAAAATGTGTTTGTTTTACCTTATTTTTGCCAAAAAATATTTATCAATGGAAACAGCTAAAAAATCTACCGGTCTATATTGGGTTTTATTCTTATTATCATTAGCAGGCCTTGTTGTAACCTATACATTTGCCGGTGGATATGCATCCATGGTATTACCTTTTAACTTTACCTTTCTTGTAAAGGCATTAGACATCATGTAATTTTATTGAGTTTTTGTTTACTTTTATTTAAGACTTTTAATAATGGCTGCAAATTCTGTAGCCATTAAAGAGGCTCCACCTACAAGTCCACCATCTACGTCTGGCTGGCCGAATATTTCTTTTGCATTAGCCGCTTTTACACTACCGCCATACAAAATTGAAATGCTATCAGCAATTTCGTTTCCGTATTTGGAAGCCATTACACTGCGGATATAAGCATGTATTTCCTGCGCCTGTGCGCTGGTAGCTGTTTTGCCTGTGCCAATGGCCCAGATTGGTTCATAGGCAATTACAAATCCAAATAATTGTTCAGCAGTTAAATGAAAAAGGCTTTCTTTAATCTGATTTTCTACAAAACTATTTTGTGTACCTGCTTCTCTTATTTGCAACGCTTCACCACAGCAAAAAATGGGCTTTAATTTGTACTCAAGACAAATGTTTATTTTTTCTGCCAGCATCTCATTACTTTCATTGAAATATTCCCTGCGTTCGCTATGTCCTAAAATAACATAATCTACTGCAATGCTTTTTAATATTTCTGCACTTACTTCTCCGGTAAATGCGCCGGATACTTTATTGTAACAATTTTGAGCGGCTACAAAAAAATGGTTGTTACCTGCCAGCATCTTCTTTACGTTTACCAGGTAAGGAAAAGGAACAGCAAATACCGCTTCCTGATTTTCACTTAGGCCATGTGTAGCTTTTAATAACTCTTCAACTAATATTTCTCCCTGTTGAAGTGTAAGGTTCATTTTCCAGTTAGCCGCAGCTATTTGTTTTCTCATTTTCTTAATTGTTTATTGATTGTAAAGTTCTTTTAAAATTTTCTTTTCTTCTTCTAAAATATTAGCGCCCTTTAGTTTTTTCCAGTTATCAATATCCTGCAAAGCTTTATCAAAAGTATACCTGTCTTTACCCCATGTAAAATCAGTTACTAATTTAGAAGGAAAACCTTCACCAAAAATATTGCAACAAACACCCACCACGGTGCCGGTATTAAAAGAAGTATTAATGGCAGCCCTGCTATAATCGCCCATTAACAGGCCACATTTTAATCCCATAGTCATAAAGGCTTTGTTTTTATTATTCCATACTTTTACCGGGCCTGCAGTATTTTTTATATTAGAGCTGGTAGTGCCGCCGCCTAAATTACACCATTCTCCTATTACACTATCTCCCAAGTATCCATCATGCCCTTTATTGCTGTTGGCAAACATCACCGAGTTTTTAATTTCTCCTGCTGCTACACAATAAGGGCCAATAGTTGTAGCTCCATATATTTTAGTACCCATTTTAAGTGTTGCACCTTCACACAATCCAAAGGGTCCACGTATCATACAGCCTTCCATTACCTGCGCATTTTTGCCAATGTAAACAGCGCCCGCAGATGCATTTATTATGCAATGTTCTACCACAGCCCCTTCTTCAATAAAAATATTCTGGGGTAAAATTGTTTTGTTGGTGGCAGATAAAGGTTGTGACTTTCTTCCTGCAATAATCAATTCAACATCTTTTTTAATTGCCCAATCGTTTAATTGAAAAATATCCCAGGGGTAATGAATGCTTTTTATTTTATCTTCAATATTTAATGAATTGCCAATAGCAAATGCATTACAAATAGTAAGTGCATTATCTTTTGTAGGAATAATATTTGCAGGGATTGTTACAATTTTTTCATCTTCTTTAATGCTTTTATTGCCCGCTGTAATCAACGCCCATTTTTCACGAATAGTAAGAATACCAATGCGGATGTCAGCTACATGCCTTGTTGCTGTAAATGGATATAATTGTTCCCTGCTTAAGCTATCATCTAAAATAATTGTCATTACATCTAAATTACAATTCAAAAAAGTATGAGCACAATTTTAAT